>JANNCZ010000685.1:0-19135 GCA_031387185.1 Burkholderiales bacterium | reverse complement strand
TCTTTTCTTTTTCGGTGAGTGTTGCACCGATGCGAAGCGCTTCGAATACGTTGTACAGACCGGTGAGCGTCAGACCTTCGTGTTCGGCAAGCACTTGCTTACGGTGTGCGTCGATTTCTTCGGCTAGTGTGCTGATACGTTTGCGTAACGCAGAGGTAAGGCCGGCACCAGCTGGATAAGGAAAGGTTTCGAAGCAGCGAGTTTTTACGTAGACAGGATCGTTGCCGACGCCGAGCCAACTACCTGCAGTCAATGACCAGAGCACATGCGCTTGCGATGACAAAACACCAAGCGAAAATGCATCTTCCAACGCAATGGTAATGAGTTTGTTGTCCGGCAGAATCGACGCATCGAGAAACTGAAAAGTGCGGTGCTTGGCGGTTTCGACTGTGACGATATAGCGCTTGAGACCCGCGAGCGCGGGGCGCAGCTCGCGGCGTGGTTCGCCATGTACCCACCAATTGTCGCGGTAGGTAGCGCGATTGTTTTGATCGCGTTCCGGTTTGACGCGCTCCAGCACCCATTGATAGACCACCGGAAAACGCTTACGTACTTGTTCTTCCGCCAGACCGAAGAGGTCAATCACCATCACGCCGCGCGGCGCATCGGTAAGGTCGCGCCCGTTACGGTATTCGCGAATGTGTTGCTCCAAGCCCTTAACTTTGCCGAAGCCCAATTGGGTTGCCTCTTCAGGCGTGACGATGAAGCCCGCGCCATGCAGCTTGACGCCAGGCGAAGAAATGCTTTCGTTAGCAGACAGTGCGACCGCGTTCGATACATCCGCACCTACGGTCAAATCCGCATTAACGTATCCACGCGCCAAAGAGAGCGTTACCGTTACTGCATCCTCGCCAGTCTCACGCTCATCCATCACCGTAAGAAGCGAACCGCCCTGTGATCCGCTCCCACCAACGGTTTCTGCCACACTCATCGCTATGCGCACTGCCGCGCCATCGGTCGCATCAACCCACGGGTGATCGGGAATCGCGAACGCGAGCGAGAGCGCCGGCTTGGCGGCCAACTGCGCTTCGATTACGCGTCGGTTGAAGGTTTGGCGCAGACTGTTGGTGGTAATCAAACCGAAACGCCGCGCCTTGCCTTTGCGCACGGTCTCCGCCGCGTGTTGCCACCAGTACATGACGAAGTCGGCGCTCTCGGGCACATCCTTCCACGTTGCACGCAGGGCTTCGACGTAGCCATCGCCGAGCGCGCTGCGCATTGTCGCCGCGCCGATGAAGGGCGGGTTGCCGACGATGAAGTCGGTTTCCGGCCATTTGGCTTTGCGCGGCTTGATGTATTTCCAGACTGCGATCTGTTGGGTTTCGTCCGGTACGTTTTTGCCGGTGACCGGATGCGGCTTCACGCTGTGGCCGTTCCAGCGCATCACAGGCTTGCCGTGTTTGTCCTCAAGAATCTCGCTGCGGTCGTAGGCGAGCACCGCATCGCGATGCTCGATGTTTTTGAAATCTCTCAATACGGGCTCGGGCGGCATGCTCTTGCGGGTGCGGAAGTGCCATTGCAAATAGCCGATCCACAACACCAACTCGGCAATCGCCGCTGCGCGCGGATTGATTTCGAGGCCGAGGAACTGGTGCGGATCAACCGAGAAACCTTCCACCTCCAACGCCTGCTGTTTACCGACGGGGCCGAATTGATCCAGTTGATTGAGCACTTCGCCTTCGAGGCGCTTCATGTGTTCTAGCGTGACGTACAGGAAGTTGCCGCTGCCGCACGCGGGGTCAAGCACTCGCACTGACGCGAGACGGGTCTGGAACGCGCGTACTTCGGCTATCGCCTCCTTGATCTTGTCTTCTTCGGCCAATAGCAAGGCGGCAGCCTGTGCCGCGCTCCACTCTGCGCGCAAGGGCTCGATCACCGTCGGCAGCACCAGACGTTCGACATAGGCGCGCGGGGTGTAGTGCGCGCCGAGGGCGTGGCGTTCGTCTTTGTTGAGTGCGCGTTCGAGCAGGGTGCCGAAGATCGCGGGCTCGACTTCGCGCCAGTTGGCTTTGGCGGCGGCGAGCAACTGGTCGATCTGGTCGCGGTTGAGTTCGAGTGCTTCCGGGTTTTTGAAGAGCTTGCCGTTGAAGCGCAGCACGTCGTGTGCGAGCGCGGCGCAAAAGCCGCCGCGGTCCATGTCTTGCCAGAGCGCTTGCGTCATGCGTGCGAGGGTCTTGGGGTCGTCGTGGTGTTTTTCGAGCAACTCGACGAAGGCGCGCTTGGGTAACAGGCCTACGTCTTCGGCGAACATGGAGAACAGGCAGCGCGTGAGGAAGCCGGCGACCTTTTGCGCGTCGTGTTTGCCTTCGAGCGATTTGGCGACTTCCGCCAGTCTCAGTGCGACTTCGCGCGTGACGCGGGCTGAGGCGCGGGTCGGGTCGAGCGAGAGTGGTTCGTCCCAGACCTTGGCGAGGCGCTCGCGGATTTTTTCATCGGCGAGGTCGGCGAGGGCGATGCGATGGGTTTGCGGGTCGGGGTACGGTGTGTAGGTTGCGCCTGACCGGCTGAACTCAGAGTAAAGCTCGATGGCGCCGCCGACATCGACTACCACTACGAAAGGTGGACGGCCTTCGTCTGCGGGTAGTGCACGCGCGTATTGCTCGGCCTGGCCGCGGGCGCGCAGCATGGCGCTGTCGAAGGCTTTGCCATCGGTTTTGACTTTCTTGGCTTCGAGCACAAAGTGTGCTCGCTTGTAGCAGTCGATGAAGCCGAGCGAGTCGCTGCCGTCGCCATGGGCGAAGCGCACACGGCGCTCGAACACGTAGGCGTTGTCGCGCGTGTCTTCACTCGACGGGTCGGGTTTGTCGCAGCCGAGCAACTCGCATAGCTCGGTGATGAAGAGTTGGTAGTTGGCGCGCTCTGAGCCGGACGCCTTGCGCCACTTGGCGATGAAGGATTGCGCGGTGGCGGGTTGTGCAGCGGCGGTGGGCATGGGCGAATGGTATCAAGCCGTCGCGACTCGCCGTCAAGCGCTTGCAGTTGACATGGCAGGACACCAAATCGCTTCATGGTATCGGTCTGAGAGCCTTGGTACAAGCGGGTCTACAGGCATGGTGCCAGGAAGACGCTCTTCCACCAAGGCTTTCAGGCCGATGGGCGTGCCGAAATCTGACTTACAGAAGATGGGTGCCGAGCCACCACGCTACGGCCGCCACAAACGCGGAGCAGGGAATCGTCAGTACCCAGGCCCACACGATATTGCCGGCCACGCCCCACTTGACCGCAGAGAGCTTGTTGGATGCGCCGACACCGACGATGGCGCCGGTGATGGTGTGCGTGGTAGAGACCGGGATGCCGAGTGCCGTGGCCAAAAACAAGGTCATCGCGCCACTGGTCTCGGCGCAAAAGCCGCCGACCGGTTTGAGCTTGGTGATCTTTTGGCCCATGGTCTTGACGATGCGCCAGCCGCCGAACATGGTGCCGAGGCCAATCGTCACGTAACAGACTGCCACCACCCAACCAGGCAAATGGTCTTTGCTCGCTTGCAGCCATGAGGGGAAGGTGCCGGGGTTGGCGGCAGCCGCAGCGATCAACAGCATCCAGATGATGCCTGCGGTTTTTTGCGCGTCGTTGCCGCCGTGACCCAGGCTGAACAATGCCGCCGACACCAGCTGCATTTTTCGGAACAGCTTGTCGACCTTGCGCGGCGTGGCGCGAAAAAACAGCCACGACACCGCAATCATCAATGTCGCGCCGAGCAAGAAGCCGAGCATCGGCGAAAGCACGATGAACACGATGGTCTTGACGAGGCCGCTGGCCACCAGCCCGCCTGAACCCACCTTGGCCATTGCGGCGCCGGCCAGCCCGCCGATCAGCGCGTGGGAGGAGCTTGACGGTATGCCGTAGAGCCAGGTGATGAAGTTCCAGGTGATGGCACCGATCAGTGCACCGAACACCACGTAATGATCAACGATGGATGGGTCAATGATGCCTTTGCCCACGGTGGCCGCCACCTTGAGCGGGAACACGAAATAAGCGAAGAAATTGAAAAACGCTGCCCACAACACCGCCCATTGCGGCTTGAGCACGCCGGTGGAGACAACGGTGGCAATCGAGTTGGCGGCGTCATGAAACCCGTTCATGAAGTCGAACACCAGCGCGAGCAGAATCAGGAACAGCAGGATTTCGAGCGTCATGTCGGGGCCGCTGCGCTACGCGTTTTCCACCACGATGCCCTCAAGAATGTTGGCAACATCCTCGCATTTGTCGGTGACGGTTTCGAGCAACTCGTAAATCTCTTTCATCTTGATGATGTTGAGCACGTTCGGCTCTTCGCGGAACAGCTTGGCCATGGCCGCGCGCATGACGTGGTCGGCGTCTGACTCGAGCTTGTCGATTTCCTCGCACAGCACCAGGATGTCGGCTGCGTTGTCGGTCTTGGGCAACAGTTTGACCGCAGCTTGCACCTTGGCCGCGCAATGGACGCAGATCTCGGTCAGTTTCTGCGCTTCGGGTGTGACCGCCTTGATGTCGTACAAAAAAATCGAATGGGCCACGTCCTCGATCAAATCGAGAATGTCGTCCATCGTGGTGATGAGCCGGTGGATGTCATCGCGGTCGAGCGGCGTGATGAAGGTTTTGTGCAGCAGCTCGACGGTCTGGTGGGTGATCCTGTCGGCCTTTTTTTCGATGGTTTCGATCAAGTAGGCGCGCCGCTCGAGATTGTCGAAGCTCGCCATCAGCGCCGCCAGTTCGCGGCTGCCCTCGACGATGGTGTCCGCGTGCTCGTTGAAGTATTCGTAAAAACGGCCCTCTTGGGGCATGAAGCGGCCGAACATGTTTTCTCCTCGCAAACGGCGCCTCCCCGGTGGTGTCCACAGGGCGGCACGGCGCGGATTATAGAGGCTGCGTCCTTCTGCGGTGATAATCGTGCGATGCATTCACCGCTGCAACAAGAGATAAACCGGCCTCGCGTGTTCTACGGCTGGGTCGTGGTTGCCGCTGCCCATGTGGTGCTGTTCACGATCTTCGGCGTGGCGTATTCGTTCTCGTCGTTTTTCGGCGCGCTGCAAACCGAGTTTGCGGCCAATCGTGCGCAGACTTCATTCGCGTTTTCGCTGTCGGTTTTTCTCTACTTCGCGGTCGGCATCGGCGCCGGTGTGATCGCCGATCGCACGCATGTGCGCAAGGTGGTGGGCTTCGGCATTGTGGCGCTCGCGCTCGGCATGTTTTTCGCAGCGCGCGTGTCTTCGCTTAACTGGTTCTATGTGGCGTATGGCCTCGGTGTTGGTCTTGGCATCGGCTGCGCCTACGTGCCCGCCATTGCCGCCGTGCAGCCGTGGTTTGTGCGGCGGCGCGGGCTGGCAGCCGGCATCGCCTCGGCCGGCATTGGCCTGGGCACCCTGATTGGCCCGCTCGCGGCGGCAGCATTGATCGAGCGCATCGGCTGGCGTGACACCCTGACCTGGTTTGCCGCCGCGACCCTGCTGCTCGGCGCAGCGGCGTTGTGGCTGGAGAAATCGCCGCAGGCCAAGGGGCTGTATCCGGACAACGACCCGGCGGCACAAAACAATCTGGCCGTCTCGGGCATGACATTTCGCGAGGCCATTGCCACGCGCGAATTTCGTCTGTTTTTTCTCGCCTTGCTGGCCATGTCGGCGGCGCAGTTCATGCCTTTTGTGCATCTGGCGCGCCACGCGCTGGATCGTGGCTTTACGCTGGCGCAGGGTGCGCTGCTGCTCGGTGTCATCGGCATCGGCAGTTTTGTGGGGCGCTTCTTTTTGACCGGTGTAGCGGACCGCCTCGGCAATCGCAACATGCTCGCTGCGAGCTATGCCGGGATGGGGGTGGCGTTTGCGTGGTGGTGGCTGACCCTGGCGCTGCCGCCGAGCCTGCTCGCGTTAGGCGGGTTCGCCTTTGTGTTTGGGGCCAGCTACGGCGCAATGGTCGGCGTGTGCCCGCCGCTGTGCATGGCCTACTTTGGCGGCAAGTCGCTCTCGGGCCTGATTGGCGCGCTGTACTTCGCGGCGGGCATCGGCAGCTTGTTTGCGCCCACCTTTGCCGGCTGGATGTATGACGTCTCGCAGTCTTACGCGGTGCCGCTGGTGGTGGCGGTTCTCGCCAATGCGCTCGCCACCTGGATTGCGCTGCGCCTGCCGGCCGCTTGATGGCCGGCCGCCGCACGTCGTGCCGCCGCTATACTGCGGCCTTTTTTGGAGAAAACCATGGCAGGCCTGATCATTGAAGACATCACCGTCGGCAGCGGCGCAGAAGCGGTTGCGGGCAAACACATCAGCGTGCATTACACCGGCTGGCTGTTTAACGACGGCCAGCTGGGCGCAAAGTTTGATTCGTCGAAGGATCGCGGTCAGCCCTTCGATTTTCCGCTCGGCGCGGGCCATGTCATCAAAGGCTGGGACGAAGGTTTCGCCGGCATGAAGGTCGGTGGTGTACGCAAGCTCACCATTCCGCCCGAGATGGGCTATGGCGCGCGCGGTGCTGGCGGGGCGATTCCACCCAACGCGACCTTGTTGTTTGAAGTCGAACTGCTGGGCGTTTGAAGTCCCGGTGCCGCGGCTGATTGCGGGCAAGCGAAGCACGCTGCCACCGCGCAAGCATCAAACACCGGCGGCAGATAAAAAAAGGGCCAACGTGCGTTGGCCCTTTTTCATTCGCACCGGCCAGACTGCGCCGGTGATGTTGTGCGATTACTTGCGTTTGGCAGCGGTGGCTTTCGAGGCAGCTTTGACGCTCTCGACAGCTTTGCTGGCAACGTTCGACATATTGGCTTCCGCCATGTCGAGCGCTTGCTTGGCGATTTTGCTGGCGTTGTCGTAAGCCGAAGTCGCAGCGGCGACAGCGGATTTGAGGGCAGCAACTGCGGTTTCCGAACCGGCAGGCGCGTTCTTGAGCGATTTGTCGATCAGGGTGGCAAACTCTTTTTGCACCGAGCCGGACTGCTCTTCAGCGGCTTTACGCAGGGCGGTCTGGGTCTCGGTGACGATGCCGTAGACTTGCTTGCTGTAGCTGATCGATTTCTCGACAGCGGGCTGGGTCAGGCTGGCGTTGAACGCCATGAACTCTTTGGCGTCCTTGACTTCAAGCGCGGCGCGGGTGTTATACGCGGCTTCGTCAAACACGGCCTTGTAGGTCGCGACGTTGAGTTCAACCAGTTTTTCGAAGCCGGCGAAACCGGTCGAAGCAACGGCGAAGAAATTGTCAAAACTGGCTTTGCCAGCGGAAGCGAATTGCTCAGGAGTCGTGTTGTACATGGTGGTGTCCTTTTGAGTGAATGGAAAACGGAGAAAAACGTGATGCAGAAAATGGAATTTCGCGAAACTTGAATGACTTCAGGATGACTTTGGATGCAATTGGTGCATCGCAACAATCGCAATTATAGAGATGGCGTATCCAAAGTCAAGATATTTTTGGTGCATTGCACAATATTTTGACGGTTTTCATTTAAATCATTGTTTATATTAATAAAAATAGAACAACTAAATGCGTGATGACCTTTTATTGATAGGTTTTCGGCCACTGACACAAGGGTCTGTGCGGTGCAATATGTTGGCCAAAAATGGGGACTGAAGGAGCTGAACGGGTATCCCGCGAACCGCTGACGCCTGTACTGGCGTCCGGGCCTGCGTCGCCCAGGTTCGCAGCCGCCGGGCGTGCCTACGGTATGCCTGCACTCTTTGTTTTGCTGTGGGCCACCGGTTTTATTGGTGCCAAACTCGGTTTGCCCTACGCGCCACCGCTCCAATTTTTGTTGTGGCGCTTTGTGGTTGTGATTGTGCTCATGACCTTGCTGGCATGGGCCGCGCGCGCACTGTGGCCGCGCGGGGTGCAACTGGGACATGTCGCGGCGGCGGGGGTGCTGTTGCAAGCAGGCTATCTGGGTGGCGTGTTCACGTCGATCAACCTCGGCATGCCGGCGGGGGTGTCGGCATTGATCGTCGGCCTGCAGCCAATTCTCACCGCAGCCTTTGCCGCGACCACGACTTCGTCACTGCGCGAGCGGGTGAGCGCGCGCCAATGGGCCGGCTTTGTGCTCGGGTTCGGCGGTGTGGCGCTGGTGGTGTCAAACAAGCTTGGCAACGGCAGTTTCGGCGGGCCCGCGTTCGCTGCGGTGGCGCTCGCTCTGGTGTCGATCACGGCGGGTACGCTCTACCAAAAACGCTATTGCGGCGCGCAGGATTTGCGCACCCAGTCTGTGGTGCAATTCATCGCGGCCGGCCTCGTGCTGCTGCCACTGTCGTTGCTGTTCGAGACCCGCAGTGTGGTGTGGAGCGGTCAACTGGTATTCGCACTGTTGTGGCTGGTGCTGGTGTTGTCGCTGGGGGCGATTACGCTGCTGCTGCTGCTGATCCGGCGTGGCGCGGCGACGCAGGTGTCGAGCCTGATGTATCTGGTGCCGCCGGTAACGGCGCTGATCGCGTGGTGGGTGTTTGATGAAACCCTCACACCGCTGGCATTTGCCGGGATGGCAGTTTCGGTTGCGGGCGTGGCGCTGGTGGTGCGGGCTCCAGGACGGCCACTGGCAGCTTGAGCGGTGGATCAGGATGCAGGCTGGTTAAACTGCGCGCGCACCTTCTCATCGCCAGCACGCGATTGCGTTGCCGATTTTTTGTGCCGCCCATTTCAAAACGACTTCAAGGAGCATCATGTCTGATCAGCAGGCCGTTGACCATGCCATCACCAGCCGCCGCTCGGTGCGCGGTTTTTTGCCCACGCCAGTACCGCGCAGCACGGTGGAAGAGATTCTCGCGGTCGCCAGCCGCGCACCTTCAGGCACCAATATTCAGGAGTGGAAGGTCTATGTGCTGATGGGTGCCGCCAAGCAAAATCTGTCCACCAAGATTCTCGCCGCGCACGACGAAGACTACGCGCGCAAGCAGCGCAAGGAGCTGCCGCTGCACACGACCGAGTATGAGTATTACCCGCGCCAGTGGTTCGAGCCTTATCTCGGGCGGCGCCGCAAGCTGGGCTGGGATCTATATGGCCTGCTCGGCATCGGCAAGACCGATTACGACAAGATGCACGCCACCCACGGCAACAACTACACCTTCTTCGGCGCGCCGGTGGGCCTGATCTTCACGATTGACCGGCGTCTTGAAGCCGGTTGCTGGCTGGACTACGGCATGTTCCTGCAAAACATCATGGTGGCGGCGCGCGGGCGTGGCCTCGACACCTGCCCGCAGCAGGCGTTCTCGGCGTTTCACAAAATTATTACTGCCGAGTTGAAACTGCCGGACAACGAACAGGTGTTGTGCGGCATGTCGCTGGGCTTTGAGGATCATAGCGCGCCGGGCAATGCACTCAAGACTGAACGCGCAAGCCCTTCGGAGTTTGCGGTGTTCGTCGAGTAACTACGCGCCGACCATTTGTGCGGCGCGTGCCGCAGGCGGACGCCGCGTCAAAGTCGAATACGCCGCAGCGGACTGCCGGCAACGCGCCGGCACCGGGTGGCGCGGAAATGACGCAGTTGACTCTCAGCGGGTCATCTGCGGCGCGGCGTCCACCGTGTTGCCGCTGCGCGCCGCCATTTGCTGCATGCGCGCCTGCTTGAGCGTGTCGGCAATCTGCGAGTGGCCGAGGCGCAACGCGAGATCAACCGCCGAATCACCTTCGGCATTGACCGCTGTCGAATCCGCACCATTGCGCAGGAACAGTTCGACCAAGCCGCTGTGGCCCTTGGCGGCCGCGTACATCAGGCAGGAATAGCCGCCTGGCCCTCTGACGTTGGGGTCAAGGTTCATGTTGAGGAGTTTTTGCGCGTAAACCAGATTGCCTTTTTCAATGGCGTAGAACAGTGCCTTCTGCGCCTCGGTACTGTCGTCACGCTCCAGCCCGCTGGGGATCAGCTTGACCACATGGTTGATTAGCGACACGCCCACCATCAACGCCAGCGTCAAAATCAGCGGCACCTTCGAGATGCCCAGCGCTTGCGCATACTGTCCGGGCAAATTGGCCCCGATCACCAGCAGCACAATGATGAGAAAAAACGTAAAGCGCATGTACAGCAGCAGCGCCACGAACACCACTGCACCGAGAGTGATGAGCAAATATTCAATCTTGACACCAAGTTGATCGGTAATGCTGGCAGGCAGATTGGCGATGAGCGCAATCACTGCGACCATACTGACCAGTACCCATTCTTTTGTGCTGATTTTGAGATTCATCAGTTTCCCCTTCCAGCGCTGGTTTGGTGTGCGCTTGCGCGGCATTCAACCGCCATTGTGCCGCAATTTGCGCCATGCGGTAGCGCGTATTAGACGCCGGTGGTGAGTGGTGCGCGGTGAACTGCAAGGAGAACACTGCGGCGCTACGTCCCAAACGCGCTGGCATCTGTGAGAAATACCGGCGTGGACGCTGGTGATTCACTAAAATACAGTGCGAACTACGTGAGGCAAAAAACAATGGCAGGATGGCAGTTGGGATGGGAGTTGAAGTGGCAGCAGGTTGCGCGCGCGATGCGGAACATCTGCATCGCAGGGCTGGCGGTGCCGGCGGGTTTGGCCCTGTTGACCGCGCCGTCAGCGATGGCGGCGGAAAAGCAAGCATCCGCTGCGCGCAACGGGAGTGCGGCAACGCAGGGACCCGGACTTAAATCCCATGTCGCGCTGGTGATCGATCAGGTGACGGGTGAATTGCTCATCGCCAAAAATGTCGACGAGGTGCATGCGGTCGCCTCGATCACCAAACTGATGACCGCGCTGGTGATTCTCGAGGCGCGCGTGCCGCTTGCCGAACTGGTCGAAATTGGCTCTGCGGATGTCGACACCGAACGCGGCACGCGTTCACGCCTCAAGCTCGGCGCGCAACTCTCTCGCAACGACTTGCTGCACCTTGCGTTGATGGCGTCGGAAAACCGCGCCGCACATGCGCTCGGCCGCAGCTATCCGGGCGGTCTGGCCGCCTTTGTCGAGGCGATGAATGCCAAAGCGCGCGACCTGGGCATGGTGCGCACGCGTTTTGTCGATCCCACGGGCTTGTCGAGCGCCAATGTCGCCACGGCGGCAGATCTTGCGCGTCTGGTGCGTGAATCCCACCGCCATGCGCTGATCCGGCAATACTCGACTGACACCGCGCACGATGTCACCGTCGGCAGCAGGGTGCTGCGCTTCAACAATACCAACCGTCTGGTGGCCAGCGAGAACTGGGACATCGGATTGTCGAAGACTGGTTACATCAACGAAGCCGGGAAGTGCCTGGTGATGCAGGTGAAGATTCAGGGCCGCCCGATGGTGATTGTGCTGCTTGACTCGTGGGGCAAGCTTACCCGCATTGGCGATGCCAACCGCATCAAGAAATGGCTGGCCTCGTCAGCGGCGCCGGGCCGGGCGGGCCGCGGCGCCTGAAGTCAGCTGGCGGTCAGACCGCTGGCAGCACAGTGCCGGCGCACTCGCCAAATCCGATGCGCGCAGCCCCTGCTTTCACGCAATGCGCCTTGAGGATCAGCGTGTCGTGATCTTCGATGAATGTGCGCCGCTCGCCACCCGCGAGAGCGAGCGCTTCCCTGCCGCCCTTGGTGAGTTCGAGAATCGACCCGGCCTCTTCGGGAGCTGGCCCCGATTGCGTGCCGGTACCGAGCAAATCCCCTGGTTGCAGATTGCATCCGCCGCTGGTGTGATGCGCGATCATTTGGGCCACGGTCCAATAGGCATGGCGAAAGCTGGCTTGCGACAGGCGCTGTGGCGCGAGTGATGCCGCATGCATTTTTTGTGTCAGCAACCAGGCTTCAAGCGTGATGTCGATGGCACCGCGTGCACGGTTGTCCGCTGCGTCGAGATAGTGCAGGGGCTGCGGATCACCCTCGGCGCGCGTCCACGCCGTGCGATAGGGTTCGAGCGCTTCCATCGTCACCACCCAGGGTGAGATGGTCGACGCGAAGTTTTTGCCGAGGAAGGGGCCGAGCGGCTGGTACTCCCAGGTCTGCACGTCACGCGCCGACCAATCGTTGAGCAGGCACATGCCGAAGGCGTGTTGCTCGGCCTGTGCCATCGGCACGCGTGCGCCTTGCGCATTGGCCGGGCCTACCCACACGGCGAGCTCCAGTTCGTAATCGAGGCGCTTGCAAGCGGCAAAGACGGGTGCCGCGTCGGCCAGCCCTTTGATCTGGCCCATCGGGCGCGGGAAAGTCTGCCCCGACACGCCAATCGACGACGAGCGGCCGTGATACGCAATCGGCACGTATTGGTAATTGGGCAGCAGCGGGTTGTCGGGGCGGAACAATTTGCCCACGGCTGTGGCGTGATGGATCGAGGTAAAAAAATCGGTGTAGTCGCCGATGCGTGCGGGCAGGGTCATCTCCGCATCATGCTGCGCCAGCAGCGCGCCTCTGAGCTTGGCTTCGGCCGTGCTGCCACTGCGCAGCGCGCGTGACAGGGCGAGCCGAAGCGCACTCCACGCCGCCGCACCAGCGCCCATGAAATCGTTAAGCGTTGCGCCTTGCAGCAATGCCGCCGCATCTTTCGCGGCGCCTTCAAAAACGCCACTCGCCAATGCCGTCTGCATGTCGAGAATCTGGTCGCCGATGGCTACGCCGATGCGTGCTGCATTCGCCGTGGTGCCACGCGCCGCCGAAGATGCGTCTTTGCGCCGGAACGCGCCAAACGGCAGATTCTGGATCGTGAAATCGCAACCAGCCACGTTGGCCGAAGCGACCCAACTGGTGAGAGATGCGTCGTGTGTTTCGTTGAGTGCCATGCTGATTGCCCGAAAAGTGTCCGATGAATGCACGCTGAATGAGAGTGACGTTACGCCTGCTTTCGCGCAGGCGGCCACGCTTATTTTTCTGCCGCCGCTTTTTTCGCTGCGGAAGTTTTACCCATATTCTTGCCAGCGGACTTTGATGCCAACGCCACCATGGTCACGCCCGGTTTCTTCTTCCCTGACATCAACTCGGCAAGCGCACGCTTGCCGGCTGGCTCGCCGTCCTTGATCGCTTCGCGATAGAGCGCGGCGGCTTTGTTGCGATCCATCTTCACGCCCTTGCCGTCTGCATACATCTCGCCCAGCGACACCTTGGCAAACGAGTTGCCGCCCTTGGCCGAGGCCTCGAACAGACGCAACGCTTCCTTGTATTCGACCTCGTTGGTGTTGCCGTCGCGCAGCATCTTGCCGAGGCGGTGCTGCGCATCCCAATAGCCTTGCGCCGCTGCCAGCGAATACCAGTCGAGGGCCGTATGTGCGTTTTGTGGTACGCCGCTGCCCGCTTCAAATAGCGCGCCCAGTTTGGTCTGCGCCGGGGGGAAACCAATGTTGGCTGCGCGTTCATACAACTCTGCGGCACGCGCGGGATTTTTTGCAACGCCATTGCCCTGCTCGTGCATCTCGCCCAAAGTGGTGGCCGCGAGCGGATGATTTTTGGTCAGCGCGCGCTCGAACCACTGCACCGCATGTTTCGGGTCGGCCTTGACGCCGTCGCCGCGCAAATGCATGAGGCCAAGCAAATGCTGCGCATCCGCATGCCCTGCTTCGCCGGCCTCGGCAAACTCCTTGAGTACCAGCGGGATGTTGCGCTTTGACTTGGCCTGCATGCCGCGCAAAAAAGCGTCCTCGCCCGGCCTTGCCTCCCCTCCGGACTTTGGTGCGGCCTCAGCCTTCGCTTCGGTCTTGATCTCGGACTTCAAATCAGGCTGCGCCTGCGCGGTTGCAGCAGCGAGTGCGAAAGCGACGCCAGCGATCAGGAATGAGCGCATCAATATGGTTTTCACGGAAATGGTTTCAAGGCAAAAACAGCGCGCGAGAATAACACTGAACCCGCATCATTGACACGAGGGTACGGGGCGCAGGACACTTCACCCCGCCTGCATTCACAACCCTCGGGGAATTGCCTTGAAAAAAATCGACATCTTCAATCACGTCATGCCGGCCGCCTACCTCGACCTGCTCAAACAACACTCGAAAGACGCCGGCATCGTCAAGCGCATGGCGGGGCTCACCATGCTGTGGAACATCGAAGCACGCGTCGAGATGCTCAAGCAATGGCCCGAGGTGCAGCAGGTGCTCACCTTGGCATTGCCGCCGCCCGAAGCGCTCGGCGGACCGGACGCCGCCCCCGGTTTTGCGCGCGTCGCCAACGATGGCATGGCCGCGATGGTGGCCAAATGGCCGCAACAGTTCCCCGCCTTTGTCGCCACGCTGCCGATGAACAACGTGCCGGCCGCGCTCGAAGAAATGGACCGCGCCATCAACCAACTGGGCGCGCGCGGCATCCAGCTCACCACCAGCGTCAATGGCCGCCCGCTCGATGAAGCGGAGTTCTACCCGGTGTTCGAGCGCGTCACCCAACACCACAAAATGCCGGTCTGGATGCACCCGATCCGCCCCGGCTCACGGCCCGATTATCCGAGCGAGGACAAATCCAAATACGAAATCTGGCAAGTGCTCGGCTGGCCCTACGAGACCAGCGTCGCGATGGCGCGCATCGTGTTCTCCGGCCTGCTCGAAAAGTTGCCCGAACTGCGCATCATCACCCATCACTGCGGTGCAATGGCACCGTATTTCGCCGGGCGCATGGACACGCTATGGGCGCAGCTCGGCAGCCGCAGCGCCGGCGACAATTACGAAGCCATTTTGAAACGCATGGCGAAAAAGCCGATTGAGTATTTCAAAATGTTCTACGCCGACACCGTGCTCGGCGGCTCCAGCTCGGCCCTGCGTTGCGGTCTCGATTTTTTCGGTGCCGACAAGGTCGTGTTCGCCAGCGATTGCCCGTTCGACCCGGAAGGCGGTCCGATGTTCATCCGCGAAGGCATCCGCTCGGTAGAGGATTTGAAGCTGAGTGATGCCGAGCGCCGCAAGATTTATTTTGAAAATGCACTGAAGCTGTTGAAGATGGAGACGCCTGCATCATGAATCACACAACCATGAATGGCTTGCTGAAGTACCGCAGATCCAGCAACAAGATATCGTGCATCTCCAGAAGAATGGCTCTGGGAACGGTTTTCAGCTTGATACCCCTCTGCGCAGGCGTGGTGATCCTGACAGCCACGCCCGCCACGCATGCCCAGGCCTGGCCGCAACGCCCGGTCACCCTCGTCGTCCCTTATGCACCCGGCACCGGCATCGACATCATCGCGCGCACGCTCTCACCCAAATTGGCCGAACGCCTGGGCCAAGGCGTGATCGTCGACAACAAACCGGGTGCGTCCGGCAATCTCGGTGCCGACTTCGTCGCCAAGGCGCAGCCCAACGGCCATACGCTGATGATCACCGTCAACACCTTCGTCATCACGCCCGCGCTCTATAAAAACCTGCCCTACGATCCAGTGAACGACTTCACCGTGATGGGCAAGCTCGCCACCGGCAACCTCGCGCTGGTGGTCAATCCGACCGTGCTGCCAGTGAAGACGCTCGACGAACTCGTCGCCTGGGTCAAGGCCCGCCCCGGCAAGGTCAACTACGGCACGCCCGGCAACGGCACGCCGCAGCACCTCGGCATTGAGCTTATGAAGCAGCGTCTCGGCCTCGACATCGTGCATGTACCCTACAAGAATGCGCAGGCGGCCAATACCGATCTCATCGGCGGGCAGGTACAGCTTGCGGTGCTGCCGGTGCACACCGCGCTGCCGTTCGCCAAAGCCGGCCGCCTCAACGTGATCGCGGTGTCAGGCGAGAGCCGCTCGGTGCTCGCACCGGATCAACCCAGCTTCGCCGAAGTCAATCTCAAGAATCTCGATATCGATTTGTACTACTGGATCGCCGGCCCCGCCAACACGCCGCGCGAAATCACTGCGCGCATCAATCGCGAAGTGGCTGCAATTCTCGCCCTGCCCGAGGTGCGCGAGACGCTGTTGAAGCAAGGCTTGATTCCCTCGACCAGCACGCCCGAAGAGATTAGCGGGAGGATTCGTGATGACATCGGGCGCTGGAAGAAATTCATCAGCGATGCGAGGATTACGGCGGATTGAGTTGTGCCACCGGTCTGAGAGGCGCTCCCATCAAGGCGTTCAGGCCATTAGGTTCGAAAGAAGCGCTCCCGCCAACGGTTGTCACGCAATACCAGTGCGCCAGGTTAGCCGGCGTAACGATTCTCCAATACCCCGACCCCTTCAATCTCAATCCGGATCACGCTGCCCGGCTTCATCGCTCCTGCGCCCACCGAGGTGCCGCAGGCAATGATGTCGCCCGGCTCCAGCGTCATGTCGCGCGAGATCAGGCTGGCGAGTTTGACTGGCGGGAAGATCATGTCGCTGACCGCATAGTTCTGGCGTTCCTGTACCGTGCCATCGGGCTGCACAAGGATGGATTTGACGCGCAGGCGCATCACGTCCACGCCGCTGGTGATGACCGGGCCGATCGGGCAGAAAGTGTCAAAGCTTTTGCAGCGCACCCATTGCTCGAAGGTCGGGTTCATGCGCAGAATGTCGGCGGCGGTGACGTCGTTGACGCAGGTGTAGCCGAAGATGTAATCGGCCGCTTCAGCTTCATGCACGTTGCACATGCGCTTGCCAATGACGATGCCGAGTTCGCCTTCGAACACCACCTTGCCGTCGAAGTGCGCAGGCTTCCTGATCACCGTGCCGTGCGCGCAGAACGAGTTGTTGCCCTTGAGAAAGTAGAGCGGGTCGGGTGGCAGGGCGATGTTTTCCTTGGCGGCGCGTTCGTAGAAATTGTTCCACAGCGCCGGCATTTTGGAAGGCGTGCAGGGTGCGAGAAGAGTGACAAGGTTGGCTTTCAGGGTGGCACCGGTTTTCACCGGCGAGCCGAACATGTCGCCGCTATGCACGTTAATTTGCCCATCATCAAGCGTACCGTCAAGCGTGCCGAATCCTGTTTTTCCTTGATGGCAGTAACACAGCCAATTCGTCATGATGGTTTCCAGAGAGTAACGCCGAAGCGTGCACAGGCGGTTTTCAGGCCGCCATCAAGCGTGGCCAGCATGCTGCCATGCCGGACGGCGATGTCGAAGTACAAGGCGTCCCATCCCTGCAGGTGATAGCGCTCCGCGAGCATGGTGATTGCACTCACACTCTGGGGACTGGAGATATGGTAATGAGGAAACTGGTCAAGCTTTTTGACCGCGTCAGCCAGGCCCACCCGCAATTTTGAAGGACGAGTACGCGCAGCTTTCAACATGCGATATGCCACTTCGGCGGACCAAAAATCCGGCACTACCGCGATGATTTTGCCCGTTGCCTCGGCTTCAAGGGTGGCTTGAGCGTAGCGCAGATTATCCGGCGTGTCCGGCAGATACAAGGCCAAGGCGACGCTCGCATCTATGACGACAAGCGGGGGAGTCATCGCTGGTCACGATCCTGCTTTAGCAGGGCCACGACGCCAAGTTCGCCACGCCTGAGCGCACGCGGCATCGGCGGCAGGTTGCGCTTGAGCGCCGCCGGATTGTGGAGCGGGTTGAGGCGCATCTCGTCTGCGGGAGCGAACTCGGCGATGACGGCATCGCGGCGCGTCACACGCACACCATGACCCTTGCGCACAGCGCTTAACGCAGCGAGCGGATCCCGGCGCAATTGGGTCAGCGAGTAGGTTTTCATGACGACGCCTTTCTGGATAGGAACTTAACTGCTGGTGCAAATGGTTCAGTTTCAAAGGTGCCGCTTCAAGCAACCTTCAACGGAATCTTCAGGTCATGAATCCGCTGGCTCCAGACGGCCGGACCGGTGATATGCGCTGAAGTGCCACTCGAATCGACTGCCACCGTGACCGGCATGTCTTTGACATCGAATTCGTAAATTGCTTCCATGCCAAGGTCAGCGAAGCCGGCCACCTTGGCGCCCTTGATCGCCCTGGCGACGAGGTAAGCCGCGCCACCCACCGCCATCAGATACGCGCTCTTGCGTTTCTTGATCGCTTCAATCGCCACCGGGCCGCGCTCGGCCTTGCCGATCATCGAGATCAGGCCGGTTTGCGCCAGCATCATCTCGGTGAACTTGTCCATGCGCGTCGCGGTGGTGGGGCCGGCCGCACCGACCACTTCGTCGCGCCTGGTCAGCATCTTGCCGGTTAGGAGCAGGGTTTCGCCGGCTTTCCACGATGCCACTTCCGCATTCGTGAGGGTGTTGAGATCGACGCGCTTGCTCTTTTCGACATCCGGCGTCCAGTTGACCTTGGGCCAGTCGTCGAGCGAGGGCGGCTCGAACACGGCGGGTTTCATGGATCCTCCGGCAGCGCGGAAAGCGGCAACAACAGTTTTGCCATGCCGCGACCACTCAGATTTCGGGCAAGTCTGGAGTCATGCGTGGCGATCTTCAGCTTGAGCCGCTGAGCGGTGGCGACGTACATGGCGTCGTAGGCGCTGATGGCATGCTTGATCTGAAGTTCGAACAGCGCCGTCGGCGCCGGGGCCTGAACAAATTCGATACGCAGTGCCTGCCGCCTGCGCAATGCGGCGCGCGCCGCTGGTTGGCTGATCTTCTTTTCGAGATAGGCCTGGTGCAGACCGCTTGCCACTTCCACGTTCCAGGTTTGCGGGCAAACCGGCTTGCCGCGCTGCTCCAAAAGGCGCATCACACCCTGTGCGTAGACGTCGCCATGCGCCTGCGGTACCGCGATGCGGATCGCCGTCGAAGCGTCAAGAACGAATTTCATGCGCCGTAGCGCCGACCCTTTTCAATCAGGGCGCTGACATCGCGAATGCGTTTGCCGGCAGGCACTTTGCGCGCTTGTTCGCGTACCTGATCGAACATCGCCTTGAGCTTGAGGTCAATGCTCGCGCCATTCTTCTTTTTCACTTCCTGTGTTTGGGCGGTATGCAGATTCAGTATCGCGCTCATGTCAATCTCCGGTCTTGTGCTGCCATCTCAAAATGCTCCAAGAATTGTAGCAGCGCGATGTATCACGCAACCTTCAACGGAATCTTCAGGTCATGAATCCGCTGGCTCCACAGCGCCGGGCCGGTGATGTGCGCCGAGATGCCAGTGGAATCGACTGCCACCGTGACCGGCATGTCTTTGACATCGAACTCGTAAATCGCTTCCATGCCGAGGTCGGCGAAGCCCACCACCTTGGCACCCTTGATCGCCTTGGCAACCAGATAGGCCGCGCCGCCGACGGCCATCAGGTAAGCGCTCTTGTGTTTCTTGATCGCTTCAATCGCAACCGGGCCGCGCTCGGCTTTGCCGATCATCGAAATCAATCCGGTTTCACCCAGCATCATCTCGGTGAATTTGTCCATGCGCGTTGACGTGGTGGGGCCGGCCGGGCCGACCACTTCGTCGCGCACCGGGTC
>JANNCZ010000207.1:0-2311 GCA_031387185.1 Burkholderiales bacterium | reverse complement strand
GGCGTCGTCCAGATTCCGCTTCCAGTTGAACGAGGGTGAGCAGTTGTAGGCCAGCATCTTGCCGGGGAATTTCTTCTGGATGCCTTCGGCGAAGCGGCGCGCAAATTCAAGGTCGGGGGTGCCGGTTTCACACCACACCATGTCGGCGTATTGCGCGTAAGACAGACCGCGTGACAGCGCCTGATCGAAGCCCTTGCGGGTGCGGTAAAAGCCTTCCTGGGTGCGCTCGCCGGTGATGAACTCGCGATCGCGCTCGTCGCAGTCGGAGGTCACCAGGTCGGCCGCTTCGGCGTCGGTGCGCGCCAGCAATACCGTCGGCACGCCCATCAGGTCGGCCGCCATGCGCGCGGCTTTGAGTTTGTCCACCGCCTCCTGCGTTGGCACCAGCACCTTGCCGCCCATGTGGCCGCATTTCTTGACCGACGCCAACTGGTCTTCGAAGTGGACGCCTGCGGCACCGGCCTCGATCATCGCCTTCATCAACTCGTGCGCATTGAGCACGCCGCCAAACCCGGCTTCGGCATCGGCCACGATTGGGGCCATGAAGTCGATGTTGGCCGCGCCGTCGTCGACATTTTCCATGTGCTGGATCTGGTCGGCACGCATCAGCGCATTGTTGATGCGCTTGACTACGGTAGGCACCGAGGTGGTGGCATAGAGCGACTGATCGGGGTACATCGAGAGTGAATCGTTGGCATCGGCTGCCACCTGCCAGCCTGAGAGATACACCGCCGGCACACCCGCCTTGACCTGCTGCATCGCCTGATTGCCGGTGAGTGCGCCGAGCGAATTGACGAAAGGACGCTCGTTGCACATCTTCCACAGTTTCTCGGCACCGGCGCGCGCCAGGCTGTGCTCGACCTTCACGCTGCCACGCAGGCGGTAAATGTCGGCGGCAGTGTAGTCGCGGCTCACGCCCTTCCAGCGCGGGTTTTCAGTCCAGTCTTTCTGAATTTTCTGGATTTCCAGGTCACGGCTTGTCATGGCTTTTTCCCCTTCAAGGAATGAAAATACGTCAATAAACTGGTTGCCTCACACTCCGCCACTGCTCCGGAAGACCTCGCCTCGTCATCCGGTTTTGCGGAACACCTCAAGCACCATGGGACGTATGTTGCAAGCCAACATACGGCAGCGCAACAACTTTAGCGACCTGTAGCACTTACTTAAATAAGTATTTGTTTTTAAGTATCTTTGTAATTGATTATTGATTTTTATCAAGATTAAATAAGAGCTTAAATCATGCGATGCAGCAATTAAATACTCCCTTACTTCATGCAGGCCGCGAAGCCCTTGAATCGATTCAGAAATGGGCCGGTGCTAGAATCGGCAGGCGTGTTTGAACCATGCAGGCGGCGTTGCCTGCCTGCGAACGAACTGAATGTGAACTGAGCCCGAACCGATCCCGAATTGCCATTTGAGAGACCCGCGCAATGAGCCAAATCACCCCCACCGAAAACGCAAAACCGGTCAAGCCAATGCGCCCGATTCCGCGTTTTATTTTTGCCAGCCGCTGGCTGCAGTTCCCGCTTTACCTCGGACTGATCCTCGCGCAGGGGGTCTACGTGTTCCACTTTTGGGTCGAGTTGATCGACCTGATCGGCGCCGCGCTCGGCAACGAAGCCGCGCTCAAACACATACTGGATTCGGTCGCGGTCGAAGGCGCGCCACGCCCGACCAAGCTCAACGAAACCACCATCATGCTGGTGGTGCTCGGATTGATCGACGTGGTGATGATCTCCAACCTGCTGATCATGGTTATCATCGGCGGCTACGAGACCTTCGTGTCACGCATGGATCTGGAAAGCCATCCCGATCAGCCCGAGTGGCTCTCGCACGTCAACGCCAGCGTGCTCAAGGTCAAGCTGGCAACCGCCATCATCGGCATCTCGTCAATCCACCTGCTCAAGACCTTCATCAACGCCAAGGCCTACGACGACAAGACGCTGTACTACCAGACCGCGATCCACATCACCTTTCTGCTCTCGGCGATCGCCATCGCGATCACCGACTACATCATGGAGAAGGCCACCACCGAGGCGCGGCGGCACGGCGGCGCAGATCACTGACCCTGGCGGGCCATCGCGGCAGTGGTCCCTGGGGCACGGCGCCCATCGGCCACGGCGCAAGCGCCAGAATCAAAGCAGGCTGATCAAATCACTCGCTGCGAGGGCGCATAGCCCGACCGCAGACACCAACCCCACCCATTTATCCCGCCCGTCGTCGTACGGGTTTGGGCAGCGCAGCGGATTAACAGGGACAAACAGGTTGAGCAGGGTTTGCATGGCGGGCTCCAGTGAATCTGGCAAATGGC
>JANNCZ010000202.1:0-3609 GCA_031387185.1 Burkholderiales bacterium | reverse complement strand
GCCCGATGTGGCGCAGCGCTTTTACGATCAAGCGTTCATCCCCGGCGGCAGTGACCCTGATGTCTTCACGCAAATGCTGCGGCGTGAATACGCGCGCTGGGAGCCGATCGTGAAGGCCACTGGCGTGCAGCTTGAGTTGTCCTGATTGTCATGCGCTGCTGGCGTGATGCTTGGCACCCGCCCGCGCTCTCCCCTCTCTATCTCTTTACCTCACCCGTAACCAGCAAGGAAAACCCTCGATGACATTCTCGCGTCCCACCCTGTTTGCGGCCATGGCCGTGCTGACCGCCACTGTGCTCGGCGCTTGCGCCTCTGCGCCGCCGCCCCTGACCGAAGCCACGCTGCGCGTCAACGTCTTCGGCAACGCCTCCAACCTGCCGTTGCTCGCAGCCATCAACAAGGGCTTCATGGCCGGGCGCAAGCTGACGATTGAAATTCAAAACACGCCGGACTCCGACCAGCAGCGCGCCGGTCTTGCTGCGGGCCGTTTCGAAATTGCACTGGCCGCCGTGGACAACGCGCTTGAGATGGTGGAGGGTGCCAAACAGGACGTGATCATCGTCTCCGGAGGCGACGCCAGCATGAATGAGTTCATGGCGCGCAGCAATATCACCAAGGTCGCCGACATGAAGGGCAAGGTGCTCGCGGTCGATGCGCCCAACACCGCCTATGGATTGGCGGCGAAGAAAATTCTCAAGAACCACGGCCTGATTGAAGGACGCGACTACACGTTGCGCGCGGTTGGTGGCTCGCCCGCGCGCGCGGCTGCACTCGGCTCCAACCCCGAGCTTGGCGGCGGCATGCTCAATCCGCCATTCACCTACCTGTTGCGCGAAAAGGGGTTGAATAGTCTGGGCACGCAGTTCAGCCTGATCGGGCCATATCAGGCCACCGGCGCCTTCGTGATGCGCAAGTGGGCTAGTGAAAACAGCGGCGCGCTCGAGCGCTTCCTCTCCGCCTACATCGAAGGCCAGCGCTACGCGATGAACCCGGCCAACCGCGCCGAGATGGTGAAGCTGCTGTCGGAGCGCTTCAAGCTTGCGCCCAATGTGGCAGAAGCCACTTACGCCGCACTCACCACGCCCGGCTCGGGCCTCGCACCCGACGCGCGCCTGTCCATGGACGGCTTCAAGAATGTGCTGGCGATCCGCGCCGAGATGGAAAACATGTGGGGCGGCGTGCCGCCGGCACCGGACAAATATCTTGATTTGTCGTACTACGAGCGCGCCGTGCGGCACGCCAGGTGACACGCGAATCATCCCTTGCAATCGGTCACGCTCGGTGCCGGTAACGTGGCGAGCGTCGCGGGCGGGTCAGCCAAAGACGGCAGCACGCGCCTCGACGCATCCGAATGTCAGGAGCCGGTACCCGGTATCCTGATATCAAGCAATCGCGCAACATCGCGGCATAGCTTGTCCAATGACGGCGACCGCGTTCTCGCCTTGCGCCAATCAAATTGGTGCGCAAACGCCGGCTGATCAATGGTTTCGCTGTAGGCTGCGCCCGGTTGCGTCATGCGCTGGCGCAGCCAGCCTTTGGCGTCGCGCATGGCTTCCGGGTCTGCCGGGCATTGCAAATCCTCCGGCAGGTTTCGATAACCCCGCAAAGACTCGGCAGCGGCAATAAACCAGGACTCAAACTCGCTCTTTGCAACGATCAAAGAGCAGGCTACGCCTGCCGCCAATGTCTCAATCTGAGTCTTGTGCCGCGCCACGAGTTCGGCGATGCAATCATTGTCTGCATCGAGCAAGACCAGAATGCATCCACCGGCGCGCGCCTGCAGTGCCGCGTACCCGAGCATTTTTTTCATTTCTTCGTCACGCCGCAAAAAGCGGTCGCGCCGGGTGCGCAGCGGGCGCGGAATTTCTATATCAAAACGTTCGCTCGCCACCAACATCCGCCGCAGCAGTACCGGCAATGCTTCAACCTCGCCATCGCCTTCGACAATGCAAATGAGCCGCCTCATGCGAACAGTTCATATTGCAAGGCAGGCTTCTCAAACAACTTGGGATCCGGCGTCAACTGACCCTGACGCAGCAACTCCCCGGCCGAGAGCAGGTTTTGCCGCAAGGCCTCCCGCGCGCCGTCATCCACCGGTCCGATGCGGGTTACGCCGCGCGAGTTTTCGACTGCGAGAATATTGTCGGCCCGGACTTCCTCACGGTCCAGCATGTCGGCACTATGACTGGTCAGCAGTATCTGCACGTTGGCGGAGGTCTCGATCAACGAATCGAGCAGCACGCGTGCCGCAGCTGGGTGCAACGCCGCCTCCGGTTCCTCAATGGCGACCAGCGACACGCGCGCATCACGATCTCGCTGAAACACAGCCATCAACACGCCCAACGCGCGCAGCGTGCCATCCGACATGCTGCCGGACCAGAATGTCCACGGCGATGCCTGCCCCTCTACATCCTGACGAAATTCCAATGAGTGCTTTGGCCCGACCGGCTTGAACTTGAAGCCATGCACCCCGGGAGCCACGCGGGTCAAATACTCTGTGACACGCTGCAAGCGGTTGTCGCCCGCGCGTTCCATCCGCGCAATCACGCTGGCCAGGTTCCCGCCGTATTTGTCCAGCAGTATTCCTTCGTCGGGTTCTTGCAAGTCCCGCAACAGATTCGGATTGAGGTTGTAGAAACCCATCATTTTCAACGCGTCATAAATGGGCCGGAATTGCGGTAAGCCCGACGCATTGACCAAATACAGCCGGTCTTTGACTGCAGCAGGATAGGGGCGCACGCTGCAAAGCGTCACGTCTCCGGATTCGACGTTGAACTCGTGGGTACTCCCCTCACCTGAAATTCTGCATTGTTCGCGCCTGACCTCATACCCGCCATTTGGCAGTGCCTTGATCTCGAAGGCGTAATAACCGGTCGTCGCGTCCAGCACAAAATCGAGGCGTATTCCCATATTGGTCGGATGCCCGCCTGAGCGGCGACGCACCTCGGCAATCCCGCCCCGATGACGAAATGCGTAGTCAAGCGACTCGCGCAGGGCGTCGCGCACAAAGCAAAGGGCATCGACAAAATTGCTTTTACCTGAGCCATTGGCGCCGACCAAAATGGAAAGTGACGCAAGGTCCACCGCGCACTTTTCAATACTCTTGAAATGACGAAGCGTTACCCTCCGGATAAAAATCGGACTCATATTCTTGCCATTCGACTCATCAGTGCCAATTTCATGCGCCACGCTTGGTCTGCCGCCGCCATTGGTCTGGGATTATGCGCCCTTGATTGACGCTCTACTTCCGCTCATTCGGCAGTGATCCCCGCCTGCTTGACGATGCGTCCCCACAGCGCGTACTCGCGCAGGATCTTGTCCTGCAATTCCTTTTGCGTCGAGGGCACGGCTTCCATGCCATGCTCCTTGATCTGCGCGCGCACCGTGGCGTCGCTCAATGCCTTGACGATCTCGCGGTTCCAGCGCTCGGCCAGATCGCGCGGCAGCGCCACAGGGGCGACAAAGGCGTACCAGTTGGTCACGTCGTAGCCGGAAAAACTTTCGGCAATCGCCGGCACCTCGGGCAGGGCTTCGGCGCGGCGCAGGCTGGTGACCGCGAGTGCGCGAATCTTGCCCGCCTTGATCTGCGGCACGGCGGTGGGTGCCGAG
>JANNCZ010000191.1:0-5114 GCA_031387185.1 Burkholderiales bacterium | reverse complement strand
TGCAATTTCGCCAATATCTGCAAGAGGGCATGCATGCCAAGCCTGCGGGCCGCATGGACAACGCCTATTTCGCGTCATTGCGCAAACGCGCGGCGGCGGGCTTAAGCAAAAAGGCCCGATGAAACCGGCGATCCGCTCGGCAATCGCGGAGGTGGATGTCCTGGCGGCGCTGGATTGGTATGCACAAGAGGCGCCCCACATGGCGGCGCCGTTTATCAGTGCACTGGAAAAAGCGGTTGCACGAATCGAGCGAAATCCGGGCACCGGCTCGCCACGCTACGCGCACGAACTCAACATCCCGCATCTTCGTTTCTGGCAGTTGACGAGATTTCCCTACGCCGTGTTTTATGTCGAACACAGCAGCCATCTCGACGTGATCCGCGTGGTGCACATGAGCCGCGACATTCCGGGCACGCTGCAAGGTGGCGACTAGCTGCAGTGTTGCAGCGGGGTCAGGCCGCTTGGCTGGAACCCGCGCCCACCAATGGTTTTGGCACTTCGCTGGAGCGCGCATGACTTGGCAACCCGAACTCGACGAACTCAAGCAACGTCAACAACTCGCTCTCCGGATGGGCGGGCCGGAGAAAGTCGCGCGCCATAAAGCCAACGGCAAACTCACGGTGCGCGAGCGCATCGCCGCTCTTTTGGACGACGGCAGCTTCCGCGAGATCGGCTCTGCGAGCGGCTTTGCGGCCTATGACGCCGACAATGCGTTAAAGAGTTTCACCCCCACCAACCAGATCATCGGGCGCGGCACGATTGACGCGCGCACCGTCGCTGTGTCGGCCGATGACTTCACCGTGCGCGGCGGCGCCAACGACGGCGGCGTGCGCGAAAAGCTGGTCTATGTCGAGAAAATGGCCAACCAGTTGCGCCTGCCGCTGGTGCGCCTGGTCGATGGCACTGGCGGTGGCGGCTCGGTCAAGACTATCGAAGTCATCGGCCGTGCCTACGTGCCCGAGGTGCACGGCTGGGAATATGCGGTGATGAATCTCGCAACGGTACCGGTAGTCGGGCTGGCACTGGGTTCGGTCGCAGGCCTGGGCGCGGCGCGCGTGGCGAGCAGCCATTACTCGCTGATGGTGAAGGGCAGTTCACAGATTTTCGCCGCCGGACCGCCGGTGGTGGCGAGAATTGGTCAAGACGTCACCAAGGAAGAACTGGGCGGCAGCGAGATCCACGGCCGCAATGGCACGGTCGATGATGTTGTCGATAGCGAGATCGAAGCCTTCGCACGCACCCGGCGCTTTCTCTCGTATCTGCCATCCTCGGTTTTCGAGTTGCCCGCGCGCATCGATTCGACAGATGACCCGAAGCGCCGTGAAGAAAGGCTGCTCGGCGCCGTGCCGCGTGACCCGAGGACGGTCTATCAGATGCGGCCCATCGTCAATGCACTGGTAGACCGCGATTCTTTCTTCGAGATCGGCAAGATGTGGGGCCGCTCGGTCATCACCGGCTTCGCGCGGCTCGATGGCTGGCCGGTGGCCGTGGTGGCGAGCGACCCCTATCACTACGGTGGCGGCTGGACTGCGCGCGCGTCCGAAAAGCTGGTGCGCTTCGTAGACATGGCGCAGACCTTCCATCTGCCGGTCGTGCACCTCGTCGATATCCCCGGCTTCCAGATCGGCGTCGAGGCCGAAGAAGCTGCGACGATCCGCTACGGCGCACGCGCGATGGCGGCGATTTATCAGGCGACGGTGCCGTGGTGTTCGATTCTGGTGCGGCGCGCCTTCGGTGTGGCCGGTGCGGCGCATCAGAGCACCGGGCGCTTCAACATTCGCTACGCCTGGCCCTCTGGCGAATGGGGCTCGTTGCCCATCGCGGGCGGGCTGGAGGCGGCGTACAAGGGCGAATTGGAAGCCTCCACTGATCCTGCTGCCAAGCTCGCCGAAATCGAAGCGCGTCTCAAACAGTTCACCTCGCCGTTTCGCACCGCAGAGCAGTTTCTGGTCGAGGAAATCATCGATCCGCGCGAGACGCGGGGGCTGTTGTGCGAGTTTGCGAATCTGGCGGCGCCGCTCAGAACGGCTGGCGCGAGCGCGTTTGGCATGAGACCATAGCTGCGCGGCTGCCGACTGCTGCGCCAACTGGTCTTTTGGTAACATGCACTGAAATTTAATCCAGTATAGGTTTGGAACTGAACACGATGACCACCCACCTGTATTGTGGTGACGCCCTCAAAGAACTCAAGCAGCTGGGCAACGAGTCGGTCGATTTGATTGTGACCTCGCCCCCCTATGCTGATCAGCGCAAGAGTACCTACGGCGGCATTCACGCCGACGACTATGTCGAATGGTTCATGCCCATCGCGGCGGAACTCAAGCGCGTGCTCAAACCCACTGGCACCTTCATGCTCAACATAAAGGAGCGCGTGGTCGCGGGCGAGCGACACACCTACGTGCTCGAACTGATCCTCGCGATGCGCCAGCAGGGCTGGCTGTGGACCGAGGAGATGATCTGGCACAAGAAGAATTGTTACCCCGGCAAATGGCCAAACCGTTTTCGCGATGCCTGGGAGCGCTTGCTGCAGTTCAACAAGCAAAAACACTTCACCATGTATCAGGACGCAGTGATGGTGCCGACCGGCGACTGGGCCAAATCACGGCTCAAAAATCTCTCGGATACCGACCGCACCCGCGATGAATCCAAAGTCGGCAGTGGCTTCGGCAAGAAGATCGAGAACTGGATCGGCCGCTCGATGGCCTACCCCACCAATGTGATGCACATGGCGACTGAATGCGGCAACAAGAGTCATAGCGCCGCGTTTCCCGAAGCACTGCCGGAGTACTTCATCAATCTGTTCACCGCCGAGGGCGATTGCGTGCTCGATCCTTTCATGGGGTCGGGCACCACGATCAATGTGGCCGAGCGCATGGGGCGTGACGCGGTGGGCATAGAAATTTTGCGTGAGTATTACGACATGGTGGCGGCAACGGCCAATGCCAAACCCGCACCGAAGCAACTGGTGCTGATGCAAAAGCGCCCGCGCTATGCCCTTACCCAATCCTAAGGCGATCCGCGATTACGTTGCGGCCAATATCAGCGGGTTTCATCAGACCCGGCTGGCGCGGCTTGAAGACCTCAAGCTCAAGCAAATCCTCAAGCGCAAAAATCCCTACCTGTTCAAGGCCAAGAATATTCTCACGGCGGAAGCGCTGGTGCGCGTGCTGCTCGATGCGCATTTGTCTTCGCAGGAAGAAACCTTGTTTGGCGACTTCCTCGAAGGCCTCGCGATCTACATCAACGGCGAGACCTTCGGTGGCAAAAAATCCAACGCAGAAGGCATTGATCTTGAATTTGACCGCGAGGAAATCCGCTGGCTGGTCTCGATCAAGTCTGGCCCCAACTGGGGCAACAGCAGCCAGATCAACAAGATGCGTGACAACTTCAAGAAGGCCACACGCATCGCCCGCACCGGCAAGTCCAAACTGGACGTGCGCGCCGTCAACGGCTGCTGCTATGGGCGTGACGAGACGCCAGACAAGGGCGACTACCAAAAACTCTGCGGCCAGCGTTTCTGGGAATTCATCTCCGGCAAATCAAACTTGTATGTCGACATCATCGAACCGCTCGGGCATCAAGCCAAGCTGCGCAACGATGAGTTCGACCAAGCCTATGCGCAGGTGGTCAATCGCTTCACCGAGAGTTTCATCGCCGATTTTTGTGCGGACGGTGTGATTGATTGGCCGCGTCTGGTGGAGTTCAACTCGGCATCTGGCTGAGAGCCGCTTGCACCAACGATCTAAAGCCAACTCTCCTCTGGGGACCCCGATGAAACCCGTAGCCCGCGTGATCGGAGCCGCCGCCGCCGGTAGTGCCATTGGGCGCGGTGGGGACGTGCGCTTTGGGCATGCGGATATGACACGTGCGCAGTCAACATCGGCCGCCAAAGCATGCCGCGAAGCGATGGCTGGCGCGGCATTCGGCGTGAAACCTGGCGCGAAGGCCTGTGCTACATTGTTTCCATGACCACGGCCCAAATCAGCGAAATCCTGCGCCTTCCAGTGGAGGAGCGTATGGCATTGATGGATGCCTTGTGGGATAGCGTGCTGCAAAGTGTTGAGAGTTCGCCGCAGAT
This sequence comes from Burkholderiales bacterium, assembly GCA_031387185.1. GTDB lineage: Bacteria > Pseudomonadota > Gammaproteobacteria > Burkholderiales > JAEUOS01 > CANJDH01. Next base: position 1,036 of record JANNCZ010000191.1, on the reverse strand, counting down.
TTCTGATTGGCACAAAGCAGAACTGGACCGGCGCATGGCCGCAGCGTCAGCCTCGCTGCCCCCAGGCCGCGCGTGGGAAGACGTTGAGAAAGATTTGCGCGCTCGCGTTAAATGAAGGTCATTCTCCGTCCGGCTGCGGAAGCGGATGTAACCGAAGCGTCGGATTTTTACGCCTTGATCACCCCGGCTCTGGCGCACGCATTTCTGGACGCGTTGCGCGATCAACTGGCGCGGCTTGCAGACAATCCCCGGTTGTATCAACGCGTGCATGGAGAAGTGCGCCGTACGCTGACACGCCGTTTTCCCTTTGCCATTTACTACTTGATCGAATCTGATTTCGTGGATGTTCTGGCCGTGCTGCACACGTCCCGCCGCCCAGGCACCTGGCAAGATCGCGTTGATTCCCGTGCTTGAAAGCAACGGAAGAACGCGCCTGCCAACAGACTTAACTGAATTCACCCTGGAGAACCCATGAAGCCAGTTGCTCTCGTCATCGGCGCCGGCGACGCCCTCGGCAGCGCCATCGCCAAACGCTTCGCGGGTGAAGGTTTCACCGCCTGCGTCACCCGTCGCAGCGTCGAAAAACTCGCGCGGCTCAAGGCGCAGATCGAAGCCGCTGGCGGCGTTTGTCACGCCTTTGGCTCCGACGCGCGTGAGGAAGAGGAAGTCGTCAAGCTGGTCGCGCAGATCGAGGCCGACATCGGCCCGATCGAAGTCTTCGTCTTCAACATCGGCGGCAACGTGCGCTTCGGCATTACGGAAACCACCGCGCGGGTCTATCGCAAGGTGTGGGAGATGTGCGCGTTCGGCGGCTTTCTCACCGGGCGCGAGGCGGCGCGGGTGATGTTGCCGCGCAAGAAGGGGACGATCATTTTCACCGGTGCCACCGCAAGTTTGCGCGGCGGCGTGGGCTTCGCCGCTTTCGCCGGTGGCAAGCATGCGCTGCGCGCCCTGGCGCAAAGCATGGCGCGTGAACTCGGGCCGCAGGGTATTCACGTCGGCCACGTCATCATTGACGGTGGCATCGATACCGCCT
>JANNCZ010000182.1:0-17823 GCA_031387185.1 Burkholderiales bacterium | reverse complement strand
CATCGGTTCGAGCGCCTGACGTGCTTCGACCAGCGCCCGCAGCGAGACACTGTTGCCCTTGGCAAACAGGCTGATGTGGGTGGCCAGCAGCGCGTCAGTGGGGCGCGCCACCACCGAGCCGCCGTAGCGCCCGGCGCGGGTACGCACCAGACCCTGGGCTTCGAGGATGCGCAGCGCCTCGCGCACCGAGCCACGCCCGAGACCGGTGGTCGATACCAGTTCGCGCTCGGTCGGCAATGCTGCGCCTGGCGCGTAATCGCCGCTCAAAATCTGCTGTTGCAGGCGCTCGGCCAGCACATCACAGGACTTCGGGACGCTGATGCTGCCGAGCATGCCCAGCAAGGCCGGTGCCGGCAGTATGGGTGGCGCGGCGAGGCGGGCGGGGCGCGCTTTGCCGCGCGCACTGTGCGCTGCGGCGGCCGGGGGGGTGGTGCGGAGGGCGGTTGGCATAGCGGCAATTTAAGGCTATTATGCGAATATGTCAATTGTTAGACCATGGTATTTCACCTCAAGGCAAACCCCTCGTCATGTCCCACCTCCTCGTCGAACGGCGCGACGGTATCGCCATCCTTACCCTCAACCGCCCGGAAAAACGCAATGCCATGTCGCCGGAAATGATCGTGCGTCTGGCGTCCTTCTGGCGTGAAGTGGCCGACGACCATGCCGTGCGCGTGATCGTGGTCACCGGCGCGGGCGATCAGGCCTTCTCGGCCGGCGGTGATCTGGGCACGCTGATTCCCCTGATGATGCGGGCGCGCGAACCGCAAGGTGAATGGGAGGAACGCTTCGCCGCCGACCGCAAGCAGTTGGGCGCGGCGCTGCTGCGCAACGCGACCTTTTTCAAGCCGGTGATTGCTGCGATCAATGGCGTGGCGCTGGCCGGCGGCGCAGAATTTGTGATGGCAACCGATCTGCGCGTGATGTCGAGTGCGGCGTCGATTGGCGTCACTGAAGTGCGGCGCGGCCTGATCGCCAGCGGCGGGTCCCTTGTGCGCATGCCGCGCCAGATTCCGTGGGCGCAGGCGATGGAGCTGATGCTGCTGGGCGAGCCGGTGAGCGCGCAGCGCGCGCTCGAGATCGGCCTGGTCAATCGCGTGGTGGCACCCGATCAGGTGTTGCCGACCGCACTCGATCTGGCGCGGCGCGTGTGCCTGGGCGCACCAGTGGCGCTGGAGAAAACCAAAGAGGCGATGGTGCGCTCGAGTGGCAGGCCGTTCGATGAGGCCTTCGCCATCGAGACCCAGTGCACCAAGGACAATGCGGCGATGCCCGATGCGCGCGAAGGACCGCGTGCCTTTATGGAAAAGCGCGCGCCGGTGTTTCGTGGCAGGGCGGCCTGATATGCTTTTGCGCCTGCGTGCGCTTCTTTCACTCTCTGAACCTCGACAAAGCGAGATTGCGATGCATGCCTTACTGAAACGAATTGTGCGCGTCATCCCTGGTATCGCGCTGCTCACTGGAATCTGTGTTTGGCCAGCGGCCCAGGCGCAAGAGCCGTATCCAAACAAACCGGTGCGCATCGTGATCGGTTTCGGCCCCGGCAGCGGCACCGACATCCTCGCGCGCATGATCGGCGAGGAGTTGCGCATGGCGCTCGGCCAGCCCTTTGTGGTTGACAACCGGCCCGGTGCCTCCGCGCAGATTGCGGCGGGCTTTGTCGCCAAGGCACCGGCCGACGGCTACACCCTGTTCCTCACGTCCAACTCCTCGCACTCGGTCAACCCGCACATTTTCAAGAAGCTGCCCTACGACCCGATTGCTGATTTCACGCCGATTGGCGGCCTCGCCTACTTTCCTTTCATCCTCGCGGTGAACGCAACCCTGCCGGTGCGCACACCGCCCGAGTTCGTCGCTTTCGCGCATGCCAACAAGGGCAAATTCAATTACGCCTACGGCACGCCCACCGTGCAGATTCCGGCCGAAGCCCTGAACAAGCTGCTCAAGCTCGAAGCGCTCGGCGTGCCCTACAAGAGCAGCCCGGCCGCGTTGACCGACGTGATCGGCGGGCAGGCGCAGTATCTGGTGGTGGACCTCGCATCGGCGCGGCCCCATCTGCAATCGGGAAAATTGCGCGCGCTCGCCGTGACGACATCGAAGCGCACCGCACTCGCACCCGACTTGCCGACCATCGAAGAGACACTGGCCCTGCGCGATTTTGATCTCGCCGCCTGGACTGGCCTGTTCGGGCCAGCCGGCCTGCCACGTGACGTGACCGACAAGCTCTCAAGCACCTTGCAGCAGATCATGGCCAAGCCCGCGGTGATCGAGCGCCTGAACGCTGCGGGGGCGGAGCCGACGCCGTCCGACGCCGCCACATTTTCCGCGCTGGTCAAACGCCAGCTTGAACTGTGGGGCCGCAAGGTCAAGGATGCGGGGATTCAGCCTGAGTGAGCCAGTGCGTTCGAAATGAAATATGCTGCGCCACTGAGACAGCAATTCCATTCACTGGCACCGGAGCGTACCCATGACGAAATCGCCGCTGGCAAAAACATTGTTCGTTGCCTGCACCTCGGTTGCGCTGACGCTTGGCGCTGCCACACCCCGCACAGCATTCGCGCAGAGCTATCCCGCCAAACCGATCCGCATCATCGTGCCGGTGGCCACTGGCGGCATCGCCGACTATTACGCACGCGTGATCGGCGCCAAGCTGCTTGAGTCCTGGGGCCAGGCCGCCGTGGTGGAAAACCGCGCCGGCGGCGGCGGCAACATCGGTGCCGATGTCGTCGCCAAGGCCGCGCCCGACGGCTACACCCTGGTGATGGGCTTCGTCGGCTCGCACGCGGTCAATCAGTTTTTGTTCGCCAAGATGCCCTATGACACGGCGCGCGATTTCGCGCCGGTGGCGATGGTGATCGAGGCCGAAGGCATTCTCGCGGTGCATCCTTCGCTGCCGGTCAACTCGGTGAAGGAGTTGATCGCACTGGCACGCGCCAAACCGGGCAGCCTCTCTTACGCATCAGGCGGCGTCGGCACGGCGAGTCATCTGGCCGGCGAGCTGTTCAAGTCGATGACCAAAACATTTTTGGTGCATATCCCCTATCGCGGCAACGCCCCGGCGATTGCCGATCTGATTGGCGGGCAGACGCAGCTCACCTTCGCGACCTTGCCGACCGCAATTGCTCACGTACGCGCAGGCAAACTCAAGGGTATTGCCGTGATCGGCCGCACGCGCTCAGCCGCTGCGCCGCAACTGCCGACGATTGCGGAGTCCGGTGTCCCTGGCTTCGCCGTCAACAACTGGATCGGCCTGTTCGCGCCGGCCGGCACGCCCCCCGAGATCGTGCGCAAGCTCAATACCGAGGTCATGCGCATCATGCAACTGCCCGAGATCACGCGGCGCATGGAGGTTGAGGGTGAGCGCCACACCCCCAACACGCCTGAGCAGTTCGGCCAGTTTGTGCGCGACGAGGCACTGAAGTGGGGCAAGGTTGTCAAGGAAGCAGGCCTCAAGGCCGAGTAAGCTGCGCCGGTACCCGCCTGTAACGCGGGGCAGCGCTCAGTCGTGGCAACGTCGGAAAACCCTTGGTGGGAGCGCCTCTGCGCGCCATCAGCGGGGGGAAGATCAATCGAGCACGAGCTTGATCTTCTCGGCCACGCCGCGCCAGCGCGCCACATCGCGGCGCATCAAGTCCATCATCTGCGCGCCGTCAAGGTAGGCCGGCTCCAGTCCGCGCGCGCGCAGCTTGGCCTGCGTGTCGGAATCATTCATCACGCGCGCGAGATCGGCGCTGATTTTTGCGGTGATCGCAGCCGGCGTTTTGGCCGGCAGCAACAGGCCGTACCAGATGTCGGCATCAAAGCCGGGCATGCCTGATTCACTCACCGTCGGCAATTCAGGCATCTGCGGGCTGCGCGCCGCAGTGGTGACAGCGAGGGCACGCAAGCGGCCATCCTTGACGAACGCGTCGAACGCCGAGCCGGCGCCAAACGAGAGTTGCACTTCGTTGGCGACCAGCGCGGTTACCGAGGGCCCCGAGCCTTTGTACGAGATGTGAGTCATGGTCACGCCCGCGTTGAGCGCAAACCATTCGCCGGCCAGATGCGGCGCGGTGCCGCTGCCGGCCGAGCCATAGTTGAGCTTGCCCGGATTGGCTTTGGCATAGGCAATCAGTTCGCGCATGTTCTTGACCGGCAGTGCCGGGTTGACCACGACCACCAGCGGCGAGGTGGCGAAGCGCCCGGCCGGTGCGAAGTCGCGCAGCAAGTCCCAGCCGAGATTGCGGTAGACGGAGGTATTGATGGTGTAGGAGTTGACGCACAGCAGGATGGTGTAGCCGTCGGGTGCGGCTTGTGCGACCAGACCGGCACCAATGTTGCCGGCGGCACCGGCGCGGTTTTCGATCACCACGCCCTGGCCCCACAGCTCCTGCAATTTCTGGCCGACGATGCGCGCCGAAATGTCTGAGCCACCGGGCGCGAAGCCGACCACGATGCGCACTGGCTTGTCGGGATAAGTTTGTGCGGCAGCGGATGAAGCCATCGCGAGTGATCCACCAAGAAGCGCTCCCACCAAGGCTTTTCGGGCAATGTCTGCAAATGTCATGGGTTGTTTCCTTTGTTCAATAAGCTTGCGGCTGCGCTGCATTATCACTCCGCTTCAATACATGCCATTTTCCTCGAAGCTGTTGTGATCATGAAGCCTCCAGGATGCAGCTTAGCAGCGCGGCGGCCCTGCGCCAAACGGTCAGCAGCGCACCATGCGCCGCATGCGCTACTCTAAGCCTTCAATCTGCGCACGCCGCGCGGCATTTGATTGCCGAAGTGCGCGCCGGTGGCGGGCCGCGTTATCTGCATGCCAACCCCTATCGCTGGCTTGGCCATCTCGCGCATGATCGCGGGCTGTATCGCGGCCTGCAAAAACTGTTCGACCCGGAGCGCATCGTCGATACGCCGATTTCCGAATCGATGATTATGTCGGCAGCGATTGGCGCGGCGTTGATGGGCATGCGCCCCGTGGCGGAAATGCGCTTTGCCGATTTCGCGCTCTGCGCCGCCGACGAAATCATCAATCAGGCGGCCAAGACATGCTACATGCTCGGCGGCCAGGTGCGCGTGCCGATGGTGATCCGCGAGCCGATCGGCATTCGCGCCGGCATGGCCGCGCAGCATTCGCAAAGCAATGAAAATTTGTGGGTCGCCACCGCCGGCCTCGTCGTGGTGGCGTCGGCGACGGCCGCCGACAATCACGGCTTGCTCAAGGCCGCGATTCGCTGCGATGACCCGGTGGTATTCATGGAGCACAAGGAGTTATGGCAGACCACGGGCGAGGTGGATGCCGATGCGCTGCCCATCGAATTGGGCAAGGCTGCGATTCGCCGCGCTGGCAAGGATGTCACGCTGGTGAGCTGGTCGAACACTGCCAACGCCTGCGTGACTGCTGCGGACACGCTCGCCGCGCAGGGCATCGATGCCGAAGTGATCGACCTGCGCACCCTGTGGCCGTGGGATCGCGATTGCGTGTTCGCGTCGATTGAAAAAACCGGACGCATCGTGGTGGCGCATGAATCAAGCCGCGCCGGTGGCTTCGGCGGTGAGCTGATCGCCGAGATTGCAGAGGCGTTTTACGGCAAGCTCAAGGCGCGGCCCTTGCGGCTCGGTTCGCCGCGCGTGCCGGTGCCGTATTCGAAACCGCTGGAGGATTTGTGCCGGGTGGGGGCGGCGGAGATTGCCGCAGCGGTCTTCGGCTTGTTGAGAACATCTGCGTGAGCAATACTGGCAATGGGCAAGCTTCCTCGCGTATGCCCTCAAACCAGACCGTGCATCAGAGCAGGTGCGCAGCGAAAGCAAGGGCTGGTTTGCCTTCTGGACACGGTTTGCGAGACGCGCTTCAGGTTCGTCTGCTGTTCTAAACAATCCCCTCTTCCCGCACCGCCTCCCAGCTCTCCACCCGCTGATAATTCATCCGTCCCAGATCCAGCGTGCGATACCCGCCTTCCACGATCAGCTCGGCCAGCGCGCGCCCCGCTGCGGGCGCGTGCATCAGGCCATGGCCGGAGAAACCTGCGGCCACGTAGAAGTTATCCACCTCGCCGGCCCAGTTGCCGAGGATCATGTTGCCGTCGAGCGTGTTCTCGTCATACAGGCCACTCCATTCGCTCTTGAGCTTGAGGGCTTCGAAGGCGGGCAGGCGCCAGGCCAGCGCGGGCCAGACCACGCTTTCGAAATAGGCGGGGTCGGTGTCGAAGTTGAAGCCTGGCGGCTCGTGGCTGTTGACGAGGCCTACAGAGTAGCCGGCACCTTCGGGGCGGCAGACCAAGCGGTCGAGGTCTTTGATGAGGGGCAGAGGCTCAAGGGTCGATTCGATTTCGACGTAGTGTTCGAAGCGGCGCATCGGTACTACCGGCAGCGGCATGCCGATCATTTTGCACACCTCACCGGCCCAGGCGCCGGCGGCGTTGACGATGGTGCCGGCAACGATGGTGGCACCGCTGACGAAATCGACGCGGCCGGCACGTTGTGCGCCGCGCGGGCCTTGGAGTGTGATGGCGGTGACCTTGTCTTTCAGATAGCTGGCGCCGAGGTGCCGGGCTTTTTTGCGGAAGCCCTGTAGCACGGCGTTGGGGTCGAGCCAGCCGTCGCCTGGCGTCCAGGCGGCGAGCGTGAGGTCGTCGTTGCGGATTGAAGGGAAGCACCGTGCCAGCTCGTTGCGGTCGAGCAGGTGGACTTCGACGCCGTGCGCGCGCTGGCGTGCGGCGTTGCGCTCGACGATGCTGGCGGCGCGGTCGTCCACCACGAAGAGGTAGCCGCCTTCTTTCCAGTTGAGGCCGGGTGCTTCGCCATCACCGCCACTGCGGCCATCGGGCACTGCCATTTGTTCTTGCCAGTGCGCGAAGAACGCCATGCTCGCCACTGACATCTGGATGTTCTCGGGGCAGGAGAACAGGCGCCGCACGCCGCCCGTGGCGCGTGGTGTGGAGGCGAACGCATACGTGGGATCGGGCTCGACCACCATCACCGAAGGAGCGTGCGGCGTGCGCCGCAAAAAATACGCAGCCGCAGAACCGATGGCACCGCCGCCGATGATGAGTATGTCGGTGTGTTCCATGCCGGATCATTATGCATGAGTCATGCATGATGACCAATAGTGGCTCTGGAAGCCATTCTTGGCCCATTCTTCGGGATAAGTTCGGGAGCGGGATGGCAGCCGCAGGCACTGCGGTCGGGGTTTCTTTTTTGTGCCGGTCAACGGTGGGCGCCAGGAAGCGTTTTATGCAGACATGGCGGTTATTCGCCAGATGAACCACACTGAAGGAGACACACCATGCGTACCCTCAATTCGATCCTGATTGCAGCTCTCCTGGGCGCATCGGCCACGGCATTCGCTGCCGAGCCGGCGACGCGTGACGCCAGAATGGCGGAAGCCATGAAGGGCTACCAGGCGCAAAAAGCCGGCGCTCCCGCGCCGGCCGCAGCCGCACCGGCAGCGCAGAAGCAGACCGTGGCCAGGAAGCATGCGGCCAAGAAAGTCCACGCCAAGAAACACGGTGCGAAGAAACAGCACGCACGAGCCGGCAAGGCAAAAGCCCCGGCCGTCAAGGCAACACCGGCGCCGGTCAAGTAAGGCGCCGCGCTCCACCCAACGCCCGCTTGATGCGGGCGTTTTTATTTGCTAAGTCACGTTTGGCAACGCCTTTGGGTGAGCGGCCCGGTGGTCATACTAGAATGGCCGCAGTCGCGCCGCTGCAGCCTGATGCAGCGTCCAAGACGCGAATCACCGAGGGGGGACCAGCATGGCAGCAATCAATTCACTGGGTTTCATCGGCCTGGGCGTGATGGGCGCGCCGATGTGTACCAACCTCGCCAACAAGTCGGGCCTGCCGGTGGTGGGCTTCGACCATCAGGCCGAGGCGTTGACGCGTGTGCAAAGTGCAGCATTCCACCCCGGCACGTCGGTTGCCGATGTGGCCGCGCATGCCGAGGTGATCTTCCTCTCGCTGCCGGCGGTGGCGCAGGTGATCGAGGTATGCCGCGGTCCCGAGGGCTTGTTCGCGCGCGCCGGCCGGCCTGGCAGCCGCCTCAAAGTGCTGGTAGACATGAGTACCTCGGCAGTCAAAGAGACGCGCGAGTTGGCAACAGAGGCGGCGCAACACGGCATCATTTATCTCGATGCACCGGTGGCACGCCTGCGTGAAGCGGCGCGCCTGGGTACGCTCAGCATCATGGTGGGCGGGCCGCAAGATGCTTACGACGCCGTGCTGCCGTACCTGAAATGCATGGGGTCGGACGTCACCCATTGCGGCGGTGTGGGCGCTGGGCAGACCGTGAAGATACTCAACAACATGATCGTCTTCATGACCGCGCATGCCCTGTGTGAAGCGCTGTTGATTGGGCGCGAGGCCGGGGTGGACCCCAAGCTCCTGTTCGAAACCATGGCGCTCGGCTCTTCCGACAGCTTCGTGCTGCGCAACCAGGGATTGAAGGCGCTGGTGCCGGGTCATTTTCCGTTGCAGGCATTCCCCACCGAGTACGCGATCAAGGACATCAAGCTCGCGCTCGAACTCGCGCGCGACGGTGGCGTGGTGGCCGAGCAGGCCTCGCGCACGCACGCGCTGCTGGAGAAAACACGCGACGCCGGGTACGTGAAGGAGTATTACCCGGTGATGTTCAAACTGCTGGAGGCGATGATCGAGTCGCCGAAAAGGTAAGAAGACGCCAGGACGCACGCAGGCACAATGCGGTAAACAGCGCTTGCGGCGGCGGCGCACCCGATCGCCATAGAACGCGATTGCACATCAGCCCAACAATGGCTGCCAGAGCGGATCAGCGCGACATGCTGCCGGAAGAATGGCTCTGGGAGCGGCTTGCGGTGGCATCTATCGACAGAAATCGCACGCCCGCGCGCGCCACCGTCAGGCGTGAATGCCGTCCGCCATACGCTGCCGCATGCGCGCGACCCAGTCGCTGCGCGGCATGAAATTTTGCGCACTGCGGGCGATGCGCTCTGACTGCGCGATGATGTCCGCTTCACTCTTGGCAAAATCGAGCGGCTCGCGAAATGGCTGCTCGCAATGCCAAGCGGTGTCAATGAAACATTCGATGCGCGTGCCTTCGGGATCACGGAAATAGAGCGAGATGGCATTGCCGTGTGTCGCGGGCAAAATCTCGGTCACGTCTTTCTCGCGCTGCAAGGTTTGATACAGCGCGCGCAACCAGCCCAGATCCGGCACGCGAAATGAAATCTGGTTAACCATGTTGTAGGCGATGTCGTCAGGCCGGCCCGAGGCGAGCACGATCTGATGGTGCTCTTCGGGGTCACGTGACAGAAACACCAGATACACGATGCCGCGCGGCGTGTCGAGCTCGCCGCGGTCGGTCACCGTGAAGCCCAACACCCGTTTGTAAAAGTCTTCCATGCGCGCAACATCGCGCACATGGAAGCCCATGTGACTGAAGGCGGGGCCGCCTGGATTGGCACTCACGGCAAACGTTCCGCGTGGTCAGGCAGGCGCCTTGAAGCCGGCAGCGACGTGGGAATTGTCGCAAAACGGCTTGTTTTTTGATTGCCCGCAACGGCACAGAATGGCTGCGGTCATGCGCGCCATCGTGGCGCCGGTGCCGGTGACGACTTCCATGTTGCCGGTGACCAGGAGCGGACCGTCAGCCAGGGGCTGAATGCTGAGCTCGCCATCACGCTTGAGCAGGGGCTTCATGTCAGGGCTCGCTGGCGCCTCGCCGCTGGCAGTGAACTTCATATCCTTGTGGGCACCGTCGCAGTAGGGCGTGTTTTTCGACGCCCCGCAGCGGCATAAGGTGGCCCGCAGCATCTTGCCTTTCCCCTGGAGCGTCATATCGGCGTGCACGCCCAACGGGCCGTTTTCGCGCAGGTGCACCAGGTTGACCGGGGGTGCTTTTTCCTCCGGGCCGCCATCGTGGCGCTGATAAGTCAGCGCGCCAGAGGGACACTGCCGGATCGTATGCAACAGATTTTCAGCACTGTCGCCATCGGGCTTGATCCACGGCCCCGCGACGTTGGCCAAAAATACGGCCGGTGCGCCCAGCACGCAGTGGCGTGCGTGGATGCAGCGCTTGCCTTCGAACACCACGGTAACGGCACGGCCTTTGGTCGTGCTGATCTCGGCGCTATCGGCTGCGGCGACGTCGCTGCCCGTCTGTTGTGCCAGCGCCGCCGGCGCGAGGCCAGCGAAGCCTGCTACCGAACCACCCAATAGCAGGCGCCGGCGCGCGGGCTGCGGCACGGGCGGCAAGTCAGACGTCTGCGGCGGCTCAGGCGAAGAATCTTCAGTGGCCAGCTTTATCTGTGTGTCCATACTTTTTCTCCACGACGGGCAGCGCCCGGAATTCGCCCGCAGCAATCTCGCGCTTAGGCATTCGGCATCCTACCGCCAAATGACAGGCCGTGCGCATCCTGCGCGCAACTTTGGCACGCAAAGTGGATGGCCCGCACACCCCAATCAGGGCTTGATGAAACGCAGCGTCATGCGGTCCGATTCGCCGATGGCCAGATACTTCGCCCGGTCCTGCTCGCCATACGAGAGCGAAGGTGGCAGCGCCCACACGCCTTTGCCGTAATCCTTGGTGTCACGCGGATTGGCATTGACCTCTGACTTGGCGTCGAGTTTGAAGCCGGCTTTTTCGGCTGCGGCGATCACGTAGCTTTCGGTCATGTAGCCGCTGTTGACCTGCTTTTGTTTAGAGGTGCCTTCGATGGCGCGATGGTCTTCCACGCCCAGAAAGCCGCCAGGCTTGAGCGCCTCAAACGCCGCCTTGAACATGACGTCATCAGTGCCGCGATAGGCCCACACATGCACGCTGCGGAAAGACAGCACCAGGTCTGCCGTGCCGGGCGGCACCATGGCCAACCGGTCCGGGGTGGCCAGATTGCTCATTTCGGCTTTGCCGTATGCGGCAGGATTGCCTTTGAGCATGGCTTCAAATGCCACGCGCGACTCGCGCTGGCTGCGGTTGGTGGAAGCATGCTCGAGCGGATAGTGTGCCGCTACATAGCGGCCGTTGTCGCGCAGCGCGGGCGCCACAATTTCGGTGAACCAGCCTGAATCGGGCCAGATTTCCACTACCGTCATGCCGGGCTTGAGGCCCATTGCCAGCAAGGTTTCCTTGGGGTGACGATGCACATCGCGTGCCTTGTTGGCGGCGCTGCGGTGGGTGCCGGCGATGGCGCTATCGAGCAAGGCATCCATTGACGTTTGGGCAGCCAGCGTCAGGGGGCTGAGCGCAGTGGCAGCGGCAAGCAGGAAAGTGGCAAGACGCAAGACGGGCATGTGCATGGAATGGCTCCTCAAATGGGACTACAGTGAATTAATAGAATAGGCGGGATCCGATGATCTACGATGAATCGATGTTCACAGATGTGCCGGCCCTGCACGCCAGCGCTGCCGGTGCACGCATTTCGCGGCGTACCGCAAACCGGTTTCATTCGATAACCGCCAGGTCTTCGGGTGCGGCAATACCTGCCACCGTGCGATCCTTGCGAATCTCGCGTGCGCGCCTGTCGTCGTAGCCTTGTTTAACGGCGATGTCGAGCATGTAGCAGGTGCACAGCGCGCGCACCGCCTCCGCTTTGGTGTGGTTTTGCAGCTTGGCAGCGCGGTTGACCGGGTCACCGATCACTGCGTACTCAAGCCGCCCCTCTTCGCCAATTGTGCCGCAAGTCACCGTGCCGACCGCGACGCCGATGCCGACGCCCGGTGCCGGCAAATTCTTCGCACGCCGCTCGACTGCCCAGGCGTCGAGGCTGTCGAGCAACTGCTCGGCCGCGCGCAATGCGTCGGCCGCATAAGTGGCGGCGTCGCGGGTCGCGCCAAAGGTGACCATGATGCCGTCGCCAAGATAGGTGGTGATGCTGCCGCCGTTGCGCTGGATCACCGGCACGGCAACGCGCTGGTATTCGCGCAGCAGCGCGATCAGCTCCGGGGGCGAGAGGTCGGCTGCGAGCTTGGTGAAGCCGCGCATGTCGACAAACATCGCCGCCGCCTCGGTCTGGCGGCCTTCGCCGGGGTTCAACACCTCGTTGCTGTTGACGATGGTCTGTGCGATTTCGGGCGAGAAGAAGCGTGACAGTTGCGTGGCCGCCGCCTGTTCGCTCACTGCGCGCGCGAGCAGCGCGCGCGTGCGCGCCGTGGCCACCGCGAGCAACACCGACACCAGCAGGATGGCGATGATCTTGTCGACTTCACCGCCGACCAAAATCGCCCGCGTTGTCATGTAGGCAACATAGTCGTGTGTGATGAGTGCAAAACCACCGGGCGCATCAATCGCCAGCATCAGCAGGATCAGCCAGCCAGCTGCGGCGGTGACGCCCGCGAGCAGCACGTGGCCGGGCACCAGACTGAGTACGCGCAGCGCAATGAAGATGAACACGTAGAACAGGGTCGGCGCCTTGAGATAGAACGCCGGTGGTTGGCCGTATTGCAGGTGAAAGCTCCAGATCGTCACCATCAGGACGGTCATGTCGACCATGACCGAGCAGATGCGCAACAGGTGCCCCAGACGCCCGCGATAAGCGAGGAACAGCCGCAGCGCCGTGAACAACGCGTAAATGCCCAAGGCCCAGGGTACCGGCTGAAACACCGCATCGCTGGCGAAGGTCTTGCGCGAGAACCCGTAGAGCAGTGCGAAGGTGAGGATGAGCGCCGCCTGCACCCAGCCGACCAGGATTTCGTTGTTCTGTTGCTGGCGCTCAAGGTCGCGCTGCACGTGGTGCGGGAGCTTGCCACTGCCGGCGCCCGACAGCCAGGCAAGGGTGCGGCGCAGCGGGCGTCTGAGGGTGACGTCGGTGGAGGGGCTGGCTTTGCTGGCAGTCTGGTTCATCAAGGGCACCGGTGGTGTCTGCAAGGGGTCATGCCGGGTGATGCGCGCGTCTCTGGAGTGTCCAATCGGCCCGGGGCGCGGCCCGGCGCGCCATTCGGTCATGCTACGTACGTCACCGGCGGCTGGATTAGTTGACCAGCCGTTGCATCAGCCCGGTATTGTTGGTGAGCCGCTCTGACAACAACCCGACCATCGTAAAGTGCAGCGCATTGGCCTGCGCCGGGTGATTGCGCTCCATGTCGTGCAACTTGTCGACGCTCAGGATGAAAGCCTTGGTCTGTAGGTCTGCCACCGCTGAGGCGGTGCGCGGCTGTTTCAGATAGACGCCGACCTCACCCATCATGGTGCCAACCGTCATCGACAGCAGACGAATCGAGCGGCCGTCCGGAAGCGAGAGCCGCACGGTGACGCGTCCGGATTCGATAAAGATGATTTCCGTTGGCGGCGCGCCCTGCTTGAGCAGGAACTCCCCCGGCTCGTAGGTGTGCGGCACGAGGTAGGTCATGAAATCCGTCATCTGCGCGCCCGCCGGCAGCGCGCGCGCGATGCGGTCCCAGATGGAGTGCGCGTTGTGCACACGGGAACTGTCATCATCCGCGAGCACGCCTTCCTCACAGTACTCCAGCGCCGCGTCGAGGTCGGGAAAAAAATGCACGCGCTGCGCGTCTGCCGCCACCCCGGCCTGCCGCAGCTGCGTCTCGATCGCCTGATTCACACGCGTGAACAACAGCGTGCACTGCAGACGCTCGCAGTGCGCCTGAATCTTGGCAAATGCCGACATGGCCGAGGAGTCACTGGCCGGTACGTCGCGAAAATCGATCACCAGATACCGCAGCTTTGACGCCGGATTGTTGAGGCGCTCCTGCACTTGCGTCAGTACCGAATAGGCTGTGCCGAAAAAGATAAAGCCCTCCAGCATGATGATGCGGATCGAATCACCGCGCGCGATCAGCGCCGCGCGCGCTGCCGGGCTGCGGTCAACGTTGCTGCGGTATTCGGCACCGGTCAGCTCCTGCCGGATCACGCGCACGCGGCTATAGGAGAGTACGAATATCGCCATCGCAATGCCGATGCCGACGACCACGCCTGCGAGAATGCCGACCGAGCCGATCACCGCAACGATCACACACACGATCGCGTAGTCCTGGCGCGGCAGCTTGGGCCAGGCGTCGTAGAGCCACTCGATCAGGAGACCCGCGCCCATGGTGAACAGCAGGCCGCCGAGGATGGCCTTGGGCATGTACCCCAACAGGGACGAGCCGGCGAACAGGACGATGGCACACATCAGCCCCGCAGTAATGCCGATCAACCGGCTGTTCGCGCCCATCCGCGCGCCGAGCAAGGATGCCGACAGGCCGTGAAAACCGGCGGCTCCGCCGAGGGCGCCTGACAACACGTTGGCGATGCCCGCTGCGCGCAATTCGCGATTGATGTCGAGGTCGCTGCGCGTTGCCAGCTCCAGTCCGCTGGCATTGAGCAACAGCGCAACCACGCTCACCAAGATGATGGCGGCGAGGGTCGGAATCTGGGCCATCAATTGCGCCCATCCTTCGGCAGACAACTGGGTCCACGGCGGCAAGGACAAGCCGGTGCTGTCAGGAAACGGCCCCAGCAACAGGTCCGCTGCTTGCGCTTGAGCGCTCGTCACGCCGCCTGCACTCAAACCCAGGTGAAACACGAGTACCCCCACGAACAGCATGCCCGGCACAAGGAGCGGATGGCTGAAGCGGCGCAGCACCAGCAACAGGATCACGCCAAAGGCGAGGCCTGCGAGCCAACGCGCCAGACGCAGCGGCTCCAGCATGCCGTCCATGGTCGCAAAGCTCAGCTCACCGCCCAGAATCACGCGCATCGCCCCCATCAGGATCAACAGGCCAGAGCCGGCGACAAATCCGCCGATGACCGGATAGGGAATGAAGCGCACCAATGCGCCCAGATGAAATTTTCCGAGGCCATAGAACACCAGACCAGCGGCAATCGCCGCGACGTTGGCGCAGGCCAGGATCAGCAGGATCACAGTCGTTGGTTGCACCGTCCCCTGCATCGCGGCGGCCAGCGTGGTCGCCATCACTCCGAGAATGACTGCGGGGCCATCCTGCACTTGTGCCACCGACCCGGGATACGTGCTCAGGGCGGCAACACCAGCGGCCAGCACGGCACTGCCGACCAATAGCACCTGGAGCGCAGGGGCGATCCCGTCTGATAGCGAACCCGGGATGATCAGGGTCACCATCGCGGCCGCACCAAGAATGGTGCGGATGCCGGCGATCAGCCCGGCCGAAATCGCGGGAACCAGAACCTGGAGATTGGCGGGCATGGCCTAATTAGTGCGCAGGCACCGTGCGCGCGTGCGACCGGCTTGTGGCGGCAATGCAGTCAGTGGCGGCGGGCAACGCTCAAATGTCGAAACCACATGCATTGCTGCTCACCCTCCGACCGTGCGATATCAACTGACTGAGTGCGAATTATAGGTGGCGGGCTAGCTGCGTCATCTAGGTATAAGCACCAATGCCGCATACCGGCAGACGTCACGCTTCACGATGCAACCCACCCAACCAATCCAATCGGCATTACGATCAGTGCCTTGCGCGACTGAAGCCGGCCTGCGCTCGAAGCTACAGCGCTGCAATCGCCTGCACTTCCACCAGAAACGGCTCCTGCACCAAACGATCCACCATCAATAAGGTGTTGGGCGGATAGGCGCCGTTGGGGAACAGGCGTGGAAATTCACGCAGGCGATAGGTCATGAATTTGGGAATGTCCTGCGAATGCACGAGGTAAGTCGTGAACTGGACGATGTTGCCCCAGCCCGCGCCCTGGGACTTGAGCGCGGCCTCGATGTTGGCGAACACCTGCACGCACTGGGCATCGAAATCGTCAACGCCGATGATCTCGCCGGCCTGGTTGGCCGAGAGCTGGCCGGCGATGAACAAAAACTCGCCGGCCTTGACGCGGGTGATCTGCGAATACTGCCCGAGCGGCTTGCCGAGCACGTCGGGGTTGAGGATGCGGATGTCAGCCATGGGTGCGCCTCGGGATCGGTTTAGTTTGTCGCGCCGCGGTCATTTCATCAGGTTCGGCAGCCACAGCACCAGGCTGGGGATGTAGGTGATGATCGCGAGGCTGCCCAGCAACGGCACCAGCCACGGCAGGATCGCCATGGTGGTACGCTCGACCGAGAGTTTGGCGACGCGCGCGAGCACGAACAGCACCAGCCCCATCGGCGGATGCAGCAGGCCGATCATCAAATTCAACACCATCACCAGGCCGAAGTGGACCAGGTCGATGCCCAGCTGCTGGCAGATGGGAACCAGCAGCGGCACCAATATAGTGATCGCGGCAGTGGGTTCGAGGAAGCAACCGACGAACAGCATCAGCGCGTTGGCCAGCAGCAGAAACACCCAGGCTTCCTTGGTGAAGCCGAGGACCCACGCCGAAAGGGCGCTGGTGACGCCGGTGGCCGTCAGCATCCAGCCGAAGATGCTCGCCGCGGCGACAATGAACAGCACCGTGCTGGTGGTCTCGACGGTGTCGAGGCAGACCTTGACGAACATCTTCCACGACAGCGTGCGATACCAGCCCAGGCCCAGCACCATGGCCCAGACGCAGGCAGCGATCGCGCCTTCGGTCGGCGTGAAGATGCCGGTGCTCATGCCGCCGATCAGCAGCACCGGCGTCATGATCGGCAGCACCGCCTGGAACTTGAAGAACCAGTCGGCCACGAACAGCGCGAGCAGCCCGGCGAACACCGTCTCCTGCGCGGGCAGGCCCAGCTTGGTGACGAGCCCCCACATGAGAAGCGGCCAGACGAGTACCACCAGTGTCTCGGTGATCGCCTTGCCGAAACGCACCCAGCTGAATTTGACGTCTCCACCCCAGCCGTTCTTGTGTGCGAAATACGCGACGGTGACCATCATCAGGAAGGCCATCAGGAGGCCGGGCAGGATGCCGGCCATGAACAACGCGCCGATCGAGACGTTGGCCATCATGCCGTAGATCACGAAGGGCAGCGAAGGCGGGATGATCGGCCCGAGCGTCGCCGAGGCGGCCGTCACGCCGACGGCGAATTCCTTCTCATAGCCGTGTTCAACCATCGCCTTGATCTCGATGGTGCCGAGGCCGGCGGCATCGGCAATCGCGGTACCGCTCATGCCGGCGAAGATCACCGAACCGACCACGTTGACATGGCCCAGGCCGCCCTTCATCCAACCGACCAGGGCAAGCGCGTAGTTGTAGATACGCGTGGTGATGCCGGCGTTGTTCATCAGGTTGCCGGCCAGGATGAAGAAGGGCACAGCAAGCAGCGGGAAGCTGTCGATACCGCTGATCATGCGGTGGAACACCGCGAACGGCGGCGTGACGCCGGTGACAAGGATGTAGACCAGCGAGGCGCCTGCCATGGCGATCGCCACCGGCAGGCCGCCGCTCATGAAAAACAGGAAGATGATCTTGAGCATGTCTTACCTGTCTTCCATGGTCGATTCGGGACGTTGCAATACCGTGTAGCCGCGCTGCCAGTGCACGCGCGTCACCAGGATCGAGCGCACGCACATGGCCGCAAAGCCGAACATGCAGATGCCGTATACCCAGTTGACCGGCCAGTCGATCACCGTCATCTTGAGGCTGCTCATGCGCTCCATCATGAGCCCGGTGTAGACCACCGCCGCCCCCAGAAACGCGGTACGCAAGACGTCAACCAGCAGGGCCAGCGCATGCCCCATTTTCAGGGGCATGTAGCGATAGAAAAAGTCGACCTGGATGTGGTTGTTCTTGGCGACCCCGATCGCCGCGCCGACGAATACCACGGCGATCAGCAGGTAGCGCGCGATCTCTTCGGTCCAGGCGGCAGAATCATTGAGCACGTAGCGTGTAAAGAATTGCGTGAACACGGTGAGGCCGAGCGCCCAGAAAAACCCCAGCGCCACCCACGCCTCGAAGATCGTGTGCGACAGGTCGACGGCTTCATCCTCGATGTGGATTTCGCCGTCGTCCCCGAGTATTTTTGCTTCTTCGCTGTGCACCCGCTTCTCCCGC
>JANNCZ010000166.1:0-2145 GCA_031387185.1 Burkholderiales bacterium | reverse complement strand
ACATGGTGGCGATGCGGTGGTCACGGGCAAAGTCGGCGATCCGGCGTGAATGGGCGCTGAACATGGGGTCAGGGGTGACAATCAATGCCGTCGCGCGTTCTTTCTTGAGGGCATCGAACACGCCATCGAGGTCGGCCACGGTGCGCGCTTCCAGCAGCCGCACTTTGAGGCCAAGCGTTGCTGCTGATTCCTGAATGCGTTTCAGGAAGATTGGAGCGGATACAGCGGTGGGGTTGTTGTGCAAGACCGCGATGCCCGTCAGGCTGGGGATCGCAATGCGCAGAAGCTCGGGGTGCTTGCTGATGGTTTCACCGGTCTGATTCGACATGCCGGTGATGTTGCCGCCGGGGCGGTTAAGGCTCTTGACCAGGCCGGCGCCGACCGGATCAGCCACGTTGACCATGATGATCGGGATAGTGCTGGTGGCCTTGCGCGCGGCGTCGATGCCGGTGCCGGTGGCGGCAATGATGAAGTCAACCTTCAGTTGCACGAGCTCCACTGCCCCGCTGGTAAAAGCCTCCTGCTTGCCCTCCGTGAAGCGCCACTCGATCAGGAAATCGCGGCCTTCGAGGTAACCGAGTTCGCGCATGCCGCGCGCGAAGCCGCCGAGGGCATGGGCTTCGATCGAGGCCGGGCGCGCACCAATGGCGAGGAAGCCGATGCGCCAGATTTTTTTGGGCTGCTGCGCGAGGGCCGCGAACGGTGACACCAGCGCTGATGCGAGTGTCCCGCTGCCAAGGGCGAGTATCCGCCGCCGCTTCTGGCCGGGATGGCAACTGGTTTGTGCTGAACGGGTTTGTGCGGAACGGCTGCGGGTCAATGGCATCGACTTCTCCTTTGAACGTGCTGGCGGCGGGTCACATTTACGCAGTGATGTTACTGCCGCGCCAAGACGGAGTCACGTGAATATGACCGCTTGCGGAGCGTGAATATTCACGCTGATTGGGTTTGGCGATTGCGGTCTGTCAAACGCGTTTGGCCCGTATATCGGCGCACAGAAAGAGCCTGGCACGGTCGCCGCGTATATCGATTTTCTGCCCGTCAAGACTGCCTGTGAGGTCAGTCACGCAACAACGCTTTGAACCCGGCCTGTTCAAAATGATGGTCGTGCGCCAGGGCTGATCTGATGCCACGCGCCTTCATGACGGAAAACGACATGCAGTCGGTCAAGCTCCAGGCTTTGTCGGCGCGCTCGCGGTAAAGCGCCAGGGCGGTGGCGAACAGGGGAGGTGTCTGGTGGATGATTTCAACTTTGGAGTCGGCTTCGAGCGCGTCCACCAAACGCACCGCGAGGCTGCGCACAAACGGGCCATTGGCGGAATAGGCGTTCAGGGTTTCGGCGAGGACCAGTTCAGTGGTGACGATCAGTCTGGCACTCAGACTCTGACTGACCTCGCGCGCCTTGGCGTGTAACTGATCGAGCGGGCTGAGCCGCGCAATCCAAAAGCCGGTGTCGGCGAAAACCGCACCACGCATTGGTTATTTGCCGGACCAGCTGCCGGTTTGTCCTGCGGGCCGGCCGGCGAGGTAGTGCTTGACGTTCTGCGCAAGGTCAGACGGCACTGCGCGCCATGCCGAAAGAGGGACTGATGCGCTCAATTGGTCAAGCGTGTCCCAAAGCGATTCCGGCGTCCCGCTTTTAGGCGGGGTTTGCGCAGAGGCGGGTTTGCGGGCGGGGCGGTTCATGGCGGGGGGAATCCTGTGAGTGTGAAAAGTATCCCACGATTACCGGTAGCGATCAAGCGCGGTTGCACCCCAGGCTGCAATGCTGCCCAAGGCAGGTTTATCCGGCGCCTGAATCGCCTCCCACGCGGCGTGGGCTGCGCTGGAGTGCGCGAGCGCGTCAAGTGCGCGCCGCTGGAGTGTCCGCCAACTGCCGGGTTGTTTGAAGACCACAGTTGCCGCTGCCGGGACCGCACTCATAGCAGATGCGCGACCGCCTGTTCCCATGCGGTGACGCACGGCAGGGCATCGCGCAGGCTCTCCCGATAAAGCAAATCGGCCTGCGCCAGACTTGCGCCCCGTCGCGATCATCAAACCATCCCGATCTTCTGCGCCTGCAGGGTATGCAGCAGCCTTCCCGACAGCATCGCAATGCGCTGCGCCATGATGGCGAGGAAGGCACTTGAGAAACGCGCGCGGCAG
>JANNCZ010000089.1:0-4923 GCA_031387185.1 Burkholderiales bacterium | reverse complement strand
GTTGCCGCATGTAAAGGCCGGAAGGCTCAAGGCGATCGCGATTTCCTCGCCCGAGCGCTCGCTGCTGACGCCGAACGTGCCGACGATCGCCGAGAGCGGCTTCCCCGGCTACGACATGGATACCTGGATTGCCATGTTCGTGCCGCGCGCAACGCCGGCAGCGGTCATCAAGCTGTTGCATGAGGCCACGCTCGAAGCACTCAAGTCACTGCAAGTCAAAGAGCGCATCGAATCGCAGGCCGGCCGCATCATCGGCGGCTCGCCTGAACAGCTCGATGCGCTGGTCGCCGAAGACATCAAGCGCTATACCAGGATCGTGAAGGACTTCGGCATCAAGGCTGAGTAAGCCGGCGATGCCATCGAATTCCATTCCTTCGCTCCCGTTGGTCCTCGCGGAGCAGCATGGCACCACGCTGGTTTTGCGGCTCAACCGGCCGGAAGCCGGCAACGCCATCAGCGGCGAGGTGGCGCTGGCACTGGGTGATCAGCTGCGCGTCTGCGCCGCAGATGCGGCGTTGCGCACCGTCATCATCACCGGCGCCGGCCCGCGCTTCTTTTGCACCGGCGGCGACGTCAAGGCGTATGCGCAACTGGCTGACGCGGCCGAGCTTGATCGCGTGTTCAATCTCATGCGCGATGTCTGCGATGCGATTGAAGCGCTGCCGTGCCCGGTGATTGCCGCGCTCAACGGCTTCACCATCGGCGGCGGCGCCGAGCTGGCGCTGGCATGTGATCTGCGCATTGCCGAGTCGGCCGTGCAAGTCGGTTTTCCGCAAGCGCGCCTCGGCATCATCCCCGGCTGGGACGGCATCGAGCGCCTGGTGCGCCTGGTGGGGCGTGCGGCTGCGGCAAAGCTGCTTTACTCGGGCCAGCGTGTGAGCGCTGCAGATGCCCACGGCCTGCGCCTGGTCGACGAAGTGGTTGCAGACGGCAAGGCGCTCGAACGCGCGCTCGAACTCGCCGCGACATTCGCCGAGTGCGCGCCGCTCTCGCTCGGCGCCACCAAGGCCGCCATTCGCGAGGCCGGCGGCGATCTGCCGGACGCGGAGCGCCGCCGCAATGCGCGCGCCGCATTGGGCCGGCTCTGGTTTACTGAAGACCACAAGGAAGCCGAGCGCGCGTTTGCGGAAAAGCGTGCGCCGCGCTTCAATGGCCGTTAGCATTGCGTAAGCGCGCTGCGCAAGACTGCCGGCCACGACAGACCGGCGGGCACTCAAGCGACTCCAACCAGCGACTCCAGCCAGCGCCACCAAGCAGCGACACCAACTGCCGCGACTAACCAGTGCGGCCAATCACCAAGGAAGGCATATGCTGAAAATTCTCGGACGCGCCAACTCGTTCAATGTGCGCAAGGTGCTTTGGTTGTGCGACGAGATCGGCGTGCCCTTCGAGCGTGAAGACTATGGACGCGGGTTCCGGCCCACCAACACACCCGATTTTTTGAAGCTCAATCCGGCCGGGCAAGTGCCCTGCGTGATTGACGACGGCTTCGTCATGCGCGAGTCACACGCGATTCTGCGCTACCTCGCCGCCAAGCATGGCGCCAGTGCCTTGTATCCGGCCGCCTTGCAGCGGCGCCAGCAGATCGAGGCCTGGATGGACTGGGTGGCCTATGACGTCACCCATTCCATGCGCGGCGCTTTCCTCGGCGGCCAACTGCAGGAGCCGCCATGGAACAACGAATGGTTTGTCACGCAGGGCCGCAAGGATCTCACTGACCAGATGAAGCTGCTCGATGAAGCGCTCAACGCCAACGGCCCTTACGTGCTCGGCGCAGACTTCAGTCTGGCCGACATCCCGCTCGGTTTGGTGGTGAACCGCTGGTTCTCGCTCAAGGATGTTGAGCGGCCACAGTATGCGGCGCTGGAGGCGTACTACGCGCTTCTCACCGAGCGGCCCGCTTACCGCGCGCACGGCCGCAATGGTCTGCCTTGATCTGCGTGGCGTCTGAATTGGTGCCATGACCTACGAGATTCTAGAGATCGACCCCGGTTCGATCGAAGATATCGAGCAACTTGGCAGTAAGCCGAAGTTCTGGTTTTATCGCGGGGCGGAGCGCTGGTTGTTTAAGGAAGCGCGGGGTAATACCGGTGAAGATTGGGCCGAGAAGGCAGCGGCTGAAATTGCGCCGTTGATCGGGGTCAGTGCAGCGCGCGTGGAGTTGGCGGTCGCGCGTGGCAAGCGCGGCAGCGCAACGCTCAACTTTGTAGATTCCAATGCGGGCGAGGTGCTGGTTCACGGCAATGAATTGCTGGCCGGGCAGGTGCTTGGATACGATAAGAACAAGAAGCAAAAGCAATCTGATCACACGTTGGACAACATTCGTCAGGCGGTACAACAGGTGTTTCCTGAGGAATCTGCAGAGTCTATTTTGGAGACGCTGGCGAGTTACGCGGTGCTGGATGCGGTGATCGGCAATACCGACCGTCATCACGAGAATTGGGGTGTTTTGTTTTCGCTTGAAATGGCGGTGGGTCGTGGACGTGTGCGGTTTGCGCCAAGCTTTGATCATGCTTCTTCGCTGGGGCGTGAATTGCTCGACGCAGCGCGCGATCGGCATCTTGAAAATGGCTCCGTTTATCACTATATGAAGAAGGGTCGAGGCGGTATTTACCACCTGCCCGCGGGCACCCACGGAGCCAACCCGCTCGATTTGGTACGATACGGCGTCTTACGTTTTCCGCAGTTTTTTTTGGCCAGCGCCAAACGAGCCGCCGGGCTTAATCTCGGCCAAGTGGCCGAAATATTTGAAGCAATGCCCGCAGACCGCATGTCAGAACCGGCCCGGCGCTTCGCGCTAGAGTTTGTCCGGCTTTCCGTAAATGATTTGAGGAAATTTTCGACATGAGAACTCTATTTGTTGCCTGGCAGACCCCCAATCCTTCTCGCCGGTGGTTTCCGATCGGGCAGTTGGATGCTGACGCCGAACATCACGATTATGTGTTTCGCTATACGCAAGGCGCGTTGAATGCGCACGAGATGGCTGGCTTTGAGCCGTTGCTGTCGTTTCCTAAATTCGAAACTCGGTACGAATCGAGTGAGCTGTTTCCGCTTTTTCAAAATCGCGTGATGGGGTCGCACCGGAAGGACTTTGGCGATTACTTGAGCTGGCTTGATTTGGACAAGTCGAATTACGATCCCATTGAAGTGTTGGCGTTGACCGGAGGTGAACGCCAGACGGACAGTCTCGAAGTGTTCCCGCGAGTAGAGAAAAAGCCTGACGGTACTTTTTCATGCCGGTTTTTCCTGCATGGACTGCGGCATGTATCTGAAGCCGGGCGGATTCGCGCTGAGGGCTTGCAGGCCAAAGAGCATTTGCAAATTGCTCTCGAGATGAACAATCCGGCTACTGGCCTCGCGGTTCAGTTACAGAGCGCCGATGGCCACATGCTGGGCTGGGCTCCACGTTATTTGGTGAAGGATTTGGTAGGGGCGATGGTGGAATTCACAGAATTGTCTGCAACGGTGATTCGATCAAACCCTCAGGACGCGCCTCTTGCGCGGCGACTGCTGATTGAAATGACCGGGCGTTTGCCGGCGTCTGTAGTACCAATGAGTTCCGAAGAATTCATTCCAGTAATTTCGCACTGAGAGCTTTGGTGGCCGCGCCTGATCGGCGCGTCTGTTGAGAGAGCGCTATTTGATTCGCTGCTCTGTTATCCGCTCCAGGAGCCATTTTCCAAGCCCATGACGCCGAGACCCGCTCCAGGAGCGGGTCTCGGGGATGTGCTTCCTCGAAAAACGTCTAGTACGGATTGAGAATCGCGTTGCGCGTGATTTCGGCCGGGCTGCGCAGCCCGCACAGCGCCATGCTGATGTCGAACTCTTTCTGGATGATTTCGAGCGCGGTGGTGACCCCGGCTTCGCCCATTGCGCCGACACCAAAGTTGAAAGCGCGCCCGATCATCGTGCCTTTGGCTCCGTGGGCAAGTGCCTTCAACAAATCCTGGCCGCTGCGAATGCCGCCGTCCATCCACACTTCGATCCTGCCGCCGACTGCATCGGCGATTGGCGGCAGCGCCTTGATCGAGGAACTCGCGCCATCCAACTGCCGGCCGCCGTGGTTGCTCACCACAATCGCATCGGCACCCGAGTTGACAGCGAGCCTGGCATCCTCGACATCCTGGATGCCCTTGAGGATCAGCTTGCCGCCCCATTGCTTTTTCACCCACGCCACCGTGTCCCAATCGAGTGTCGGGTCGAACTGTGAGGCAGTCCACTTCGACAGCGAGACGATGCCTTCCGCACCCTTGACGTGGCCCATGATGTTGCCGAACACCTTGCGTTTCGCGCCAAGCATGCGCAGGCCCCAGGCCGGCTTGGTCATCAGGTCAATCAGGTTGGCGAGCTTGATCTCGGGCGGCACGGTCATGCCATTTTTCAAATCCTTGTGGCGCTGGCCGATGATCTGCAGGTCGAGGGTGAGCACCAGGGCCGAACACTTCGCGTCCTTGGCGCGCTGGATCAGGCGCGTGATGAAGTCGCGGTCGCGCATCACGTAAAGCTGGAACCAGAATGGCTTGGTGACCGCTTCGGCGACATCTTCAATCGAGCAGATGCTCATGGTCGAGAGCGTGAAGGGCACGCCGAATTTTTCGGCGGCGCGCGCAGCGAGAATTTCGCCGTCGGCCCACTGCATGCCGGTCAGGCCCACCGGCGCGAGCGCGGTGGGCAGGGCCACCTTTTCACCGAGCATGGTGCTGGCCGTAGTGCGTTGCTCGACGTTGACGGCAACGCGCTGGCGCAGTTTCAGCGCGGCCAGGTCGGCGCTGTTGGCCTTGTAGGTGCTCTCGGTGTAGCTGCCGGCGTCGACGTAATCGTAGAACGCCTTGGGGGCATTTTTCTTGTGCAACAGGCGCAGGTCTTCGATACAGGTGATGACGGGCATGGTGATTTGCAGAGAGCGGAAAACGCTGATTTTAG
>JANNCZ010000018.1:0-1667 GCA_031387185.1 Burkholderiales bacterium | reverse complement strand
CCCTTGATGATGTAGTTCTCAATGCTCTTGACCTTCTCGTCGCCGAGCTGAGAGTCACGCAGGCGCGACACCGCATCGTATTCATACAAACCCTGCTGCGCCTTGGTGGTCGATTTGATATGCCATTGCAACAGCGGCATGACGAGCGCGGCGGCCACTTCTTCGGCGAGCATGGTCTTGCCGGTGCCCGGCTCGCCCTTGATGAGCAGCGGGCGCTGCAGGGTGATGGCGGCATTGACCGCGAGTTGCAGATCGCCGGTGGCGACGTAATTTTGTGAGCCTTCGAAGCGCTTGGGAGAGGTCATTTGGAAAATTCGGATATGTCCGGGAAAGGCCGGAAAAGTACGATGGAGGAGGCGCCAGAGCGAATGTTCAGGGCGTCAGGATGGGCGGTAAGAGCCTGCGGCGGCAGAGGGAAAATGATGGTGCATTATAGAGGATGCCCCTCGCGGCAGCGTGGAGATGCTTTATAATTCGCCGGTTTTTCGCGCATGTATATGCGGCGTATTCCGGTTTTTTTCACTTCCTTTTCATCGGCCTCGTTTTTCGGCATTTTCAAACAACGACATGAAAAACCTTCTGAGTCTTCTGAGTCTTCTGAGTCTTGCTGCGCTGGGTCTTGCGGCGCCAGCCGCGCTCGCCCAAAGCGCACCTGCGGTGCCAACCGCGTCTGTGGCACCGGCTGCCCCGGTGGTATCAAGCGCGCCGATTGGCACCACGCACACTGGCGGCCAAGCGGCCGCGTGTAGTGGTTGTCACGGCATTCCGGGCTATCGCGTTGCCTTCCCGCATGTGTATCACGTGCCGATGATTGCGGGCCAGAATGCCAAATACCTCGAGTCGGCACTCAATGCCTACAAAGCGGGCGAGCGCAAACACCCCACGATGGCGGCGATAGCCAGTAGCCTGAGCGACAAGGACATCTCCGAGCTTGCGGCCTACTATTCCAAGGGAGGGTCCGGCAAATGATGCAGTCATTCAAATTCGAGCGGGCAAGCCGGCTCGCCGCTGCGCTCGTATCGCTGGTTTCTCTCTTGGCAGTTAGCGGTGCGCACGCTGCCGGCAATGCCGAACGCGGCCAGGCCAAAGCCACCGCCGTGTGCGCAAGTTGCCACGCTGTTGGCGGCGACTGGAGCAAGCCCCTGCAACCCGAATACCCCAAGCTGGCCGGCCAGCACTACGACTATCTGGTGACCACCCTCAACGCTTACAAGCAGGGCGAAAAATCGGTGGTCGGCCGCAAGAACGCCGTGATGGTGCCGATGGCGAAGTCGCTTTCGAAGCAAGACATTGAAGACTTGGCGGCCTATCTGTCAAAGCTGCCCGGTGACCTGAAAGTACGGCACTGAGTACGTCAACGACGCAATGAAAGAGGCCGGCTGCATGCCGGCCTTTTTCATTGCTTGCGCCGCGCGTGCCCGATCAACGCTGCTTTCTCTGCTTTCTCGATTGTCGACCGGACACGCGCGCACCATGTGGAGGAAGCGGATTGCGGCCCAGGACGTGGTGCACGCTGCTGCGTATTTCGCTGTGTGACCCGCCCTGCAGTGGCAATGCCGCAGATCAGCTCTGCGGCCTGTTCGACTTGGCCAGCGCGCTGCGAATCTCCGATATCGCTTTTTCAATATCGTCATCCGACAAGTCGGCTTCCGCTGCTGCCGTCATGT
>JANNCZ010000015.1:0-4641 GCA_031387185.1 Burkholderiales bacterium | reverse complement strand
CATCACCTGGCGATGGAATTGTTTCGCAAGCAGGCCGGGTTTGACATCGTGCATGTGCCTTACAAGGGTGCGACGCAGTTCATCCCTGATCTGGTGAGCGGCGTGATGCCACTCGGCGTGTTGAGCGCGCCACCCGCGCTGGCGCAGGCGAAGGCAGGCAAGATCAAGGCGATTGCAGTAACCAGCCCCGGCAAATTACCGGGTGCACCGGAGTGGCCGGCGCTGGCCGATACGCTCGCGGGGTTCGATGCATCGCCGAGTGTCTTCGTGATCGCGCCGGCGGGCACACCGGCGGCCCTGCTGAGCCGTCTCGATACTGCCCTCAAAGCCGTGTTGGCCAAACCAGCAGTACTCGAAGCGCTCGCCGCGCAAGGCGCGAAGGTGACGCCGGGCAATGCCGAGCAACTCGGCGCCTTCATCGCCAGTGAAGTGCGCAAGTGGGGCGCGGTGGCGCGTGAGTCAGGCGCGAAGGCGCAGTAATCGGTTGAGTGCCTCCCCGGAAACCGTTGGTAAAAGCGGCTCTTCAAACGTAGATACCGGAAACCGTTGGTGGATGCGGCTCACAGCATGGTGTTAAATGAGAAATCGTCAAGTCACGCATCAATCCACTTGGCATACACGTGACGTTTAAAGGAGCTTCGCGCAGGATGATTCACATTCGTTTCTTCGCATCACTCGCGCAGTTCGCACCTGCCGTCGCCATCGCCAGCGCACTCGCCTTCGGCGTGCTGCCACGCTCCGTCGTCGCGCAATCAGCAGCGGCTGCCTACCCGGTCAAGCCGATCCGGCTGGTGGTGCCGTTTCCTCCCGGCGGCCCGGCCGACACCATCGGGCGCCTGGTCGGCGGCGAGTTGACCACCGCACTGGGCCAACCGGTCGTCATCGACAATCGCGCCGGGGCCGGTGGCGCCATCGGTGCCGACGCAGTCGCCAAATCGGCGCCCGACGGCTATACCTTTTTGGTGAGCAATGTCGGCGACACGATGGCGGTGACGTTGCAAAAGAACCTGCCCTATGACTATGTGCGCCATTTCACACCGGTGTCGCTGGTCGCATCGACGCCGTTTTTCATCGTGGTCCATCCCTCACTTCCAGCCAAGAGTGTGGCCGATCTGATCGCGCTGGCAAAAGCGAAACCGGGCGCGCTCACCTTCGGCTCGGCCGGCATCGGCGTCGGCTCGCACCTCGCGGGGGAGTTGTTCAACCAGTTGACCGGCACCAGCATCACGCACATTCCCTACAAGGGCCAGGCACCGGCCAATACCGATTTGCTTGGCGGTCAGATTGCGCTGATGTTCAGCAACCCGCTCAACGCGCTGCCGCTGATGCAGGCCGGCCGGTTGCGCGCGCTGGCCGTGACCTCGCGCACCCGCCTGGCGGCAGCGCCGGATGTACCGACCAGCGCCGAGGTGGGCCTGCCTGGCCTTG
Organism: Burkholderiales bacterium; assembly: GCA_031387185.1. Taxonomy (GTDB): domain Bacteria; phylum Pseudomonadota; class Gammaproteobacteria; order Burkholderiales; family JAEUOS01; genus CANJDH01. The sequence continues at coordinate 3,213 of JANNCZ010000015.1, read as the reverse complement.
ATGCCGGCACCTGGCTCGCGCTGGTCGCGCCGGCCGGCACGCCGCCTGCCATCGTGAACCGCGTCTCGGCCGAGATCGCACGCGCGCTGGCGGTGCGCGAGACGCGCGAGAAATTTGCGGCCCAGGGCGTGGAGTTGTTTGGCAGCACGCCGGCCGAACTGGGGCGCCTGATTACTGCGGATATCGCCAAGTGGGCGGACGTGATTACCAAAGGCAAAATTTCTGCGGAGTAAAGGAAGCGGGAAGCGGCGCTCAGGCATCGAGCTGCAGAACCTCGCAGCGGAACGCCGCATCGCCGCTTCGCGTCAGAGTCTCACATCAACGCCACCCATCGGAACCATCCATGCCATTCATCAAAACTCCAGGCAAGCCCACTCTGCACTACGAATTCGACGACTTCACCGATGAGTGGAAACACGCACCGGTGTTCATTCTCCAGCACGGCTTTGGCCGTTCGGCCTGGTTCTGGCGGCGCTGGGTGCCGTATCTGTCGCGCCATTACAAGGTGGTGCGCCCCGACCTGCGCGGCTTTGGCAAATCGCCGCTTGATTTTGATCCGATGAGCGGCTACAGCATTGATCTGTTTGTCGAGGACATGTTGCGCGTGCTCGATACCGTCAGCCCCGGCAGCCCGGTGCATTACGCCGGCGAATCGATCGGCGGCATCGTCGGTATGGCGCTCGCAGCCAAACATCCGGAGCGTCTGCGCTCGCTTACCGTGGTGTCGTCACCCACCATCATTCCCCAGCATGTGCAGGACACCTTTGCCTTTGGCCATCCGACCTGGCAGGAGGGCATGCGCAAAATGGGGGCCGAAGCGTGGGCGGCAGCAGCCAACGGCAGCTCGCGCTTTCCACCGGGCACCGACGCCGGCCTGCTCGCGCAATACGCGAAGGAGATGGGGCGCTCGAATATCGAGTCATTGGTGGGCTTGTCGCTGGCCGCAGCGAAGATCGATGTGTCGTCCTGCCTGCCGCTGATCCGTACACCGACGCTCGGCATTTATCCGGGCGGCGGCAAGATCACCGGCTCGGAAGAAGACAAGGTGCGGCGTGGCATTGCCGGCATCCGCTTTGTCAACCTGCCGACCGAATATCACTCGGTTCAATTCCTGTTTGCGCCCGAGTGCGCCACCCACGCGCTGCACTTTGCCGCGCAGATCGACGGCGTACCCTGCCGCGATTGAAGGCCTGGCGCAGCAACGGAATGCTGTTGTAGCCGGCCGGCTGGGGGATCGCGAGCAGATAGGCGTGAATGTCGGCGAGGTCGGCGTTCGACAACACCGCCTCCATATACGGCGGCATGCGGCCGTTGGTGTTGCGGATGAAGGCCGCGAGCGCGGCGAGCGGCAGCGGGTCCGGCGCAAGCTTGGGTCTGGCCGGGCCGCCCTGGCCGACAAAACCATGGCATTGCCAGCAGCCATTCTTGACATAGGCGGCCTTGCCGTTTCCGGCGGAAGCGGCGCCCGCAGCGCGCGCGGTGCCTGCAGCAATAAGGGCAACCAAAGCCATGACGGTAAGCAGGGTCAACGTGAAAAGCGGGAGCCGCGCTGCACGCGCGGCGGAATCTTGTGTTTGGCCGCTGTCCACAATACGCCGGGCGCGTACATCAGGTCGCCATCGGCATCACCCACCGTCATCGAAGCGTGCTGCAGACCGACGGTGCCGTGAGTCATTGCGGGCATGCGGCTGATTGCGCGCATTCACATCAAATCGGATAGATCAGCGAGTTGGGCACCAGCAAGCTGTCGTACACACACAGCTTGCTGCGAAACTTGAGCGCGCCATCCACCGTCACTATCTCGTCGAGATAGCGCCCGACGTTGAGCACATCAGTCAGCGTGCCTTGCTTGGTGCGAAATACGGTGTAGTTGGCCTCCGCCAGCAAGCTGCCATCGTCCACGCCGCGCATCAGCAGGCTGCTCACCAGATGGCGCTGGTAGTAGGGCTGGTGGTAGAGCGTGGTGGTGGCGCCGAACACGCGGTCTTTGAGCATGGCGCGGCTCTCGAAGGCCATCAGCGCCAACGGCAGGCCGCGGTCAAAATTTTCGCGCGCCTGAATTTTGTAGACACAGTCTTCGATAAAAAAATCCGGCCAATCGGCGTAGTTGCCATCATCGAGACATTTGACGTAGCGCGCGTAGAGGTCTTCGATGGCAGCGCGCATCTCCAGCGATACCCGTGCTGCGGCATCGGCCGCGGAGGCGGCAGCCGCCATAGCAGACGGGGCGATGACAGCGGCCGCAGCAGGCGCAAGAGCCACGGGAGTCACAGGTGCATTCATCGGCATCAGATCTCCATGACCTTGCGGTAGTAGCCATACATGCTGCGGATCAGGGTCTCGGTGACGTTGTGCGGTGCACCGCCCTGGCCGGTGCCGTCGAGCTCACACAGGGTGGTGTGGTCTTCATTCTGGCGAAAGCCGTGTTGCGAGAGCTCGATCACTTCGCCATCATCCGCCGAGACATAGCCCGAGGGGCCGAACAGGTTGGCCTGACGCAGACGGCGGCGCGTCATCTCGGGGGTGTCGTCGGCAAAACCAAAGTGGGTCCAGATGAAATCGAACGCATCCGGGCCGAGCGGGATGATTTGCCGCGTTGAGATCGAGTTGACGTTGTGCTGCACGATGAGATTGGGAAAAATGGTTTGCATGCACGCCGAGGGCGGCATGCCCGGTTCGCCCAGCGGGTGTTTCCACCAGGCCTCGGGTACGACATCGAGCACACGGTCGTCGTGCAGGGTCATGCCTTCTTTGAAGCTGGTCACGCCCTGCGTCACAGCCCCTTTGCCGCCCGCACTCTTCCAGCCCACCATCGCGGCGTGACGGCCATGGGCGTCGGTAATCATCTGCGAGCGCGTGTCGTTGCGCCACAGACCGAAGGTCACGAACCAGGTGTGCAACAGGCCGGGGTGATATGGGTCTTTGATGTTCTCCTGCATCAGCTTCCAGTTGCCGGGGATGCGCTGGCGCGAATAGCCGAGCAGTTTGAGGCCGCGCCCGGCAGTGCCTTCACCGAAGGCGCGCTCGAACCAGGGTTTGATGTCGCCGAGATAAGAATCGAAATCTTCGACGCCGTGGTCGAATGACGCGAAGATCACGCCGCCCTTGACCGCCACCTTGAGTTGCACGAGGCCGTTGTCTTCGAGTTTGAAATCAGCCGGCATGCCGCCGTTGACCTGCACCTTGCCATCTTCACCGCGCACCTTGACGCCA
>JANNCZ010000944.1:0-1838 GCA_031387185.1 Burkholderiales bacterium | reverse complement strand
CGCACAAAGCCTTCGACCTTGTACTGCGGCAAATTGGCACCGGCGCTCTGCACCAGATGCACGTAAGGCAATTTGTTTTCGAGCGCGATCACTTGCGCACGAATCATTTTCTCCTGGCCCATCGGGCGGATCGAGCCGGCTTCAATCGCCGAGTCCGAAGCCAGAATCACGCAGCGCACGCCCGAGACAAAACCGACACCGGTGATCGAACCGCCGCCGGGGATGCTCTTCGCAGGCTCAGGCGTGTCAAAGGTGTAACCGGCGAGTGCGGAGAGTTCGATGAAAGGCGCGCCGGGATCGAGCAAGAGCGCGATGCGTTCGCGCGGCAACAACTGGCCGCGTTTGTCGAACAGGGGTTTGGCAGCGGTTGACTTCTCCGCTGTGCGGCGCTCGAGTGCGCGCGCTTCGTCAAGCTGGGCGAGCATGCGCGCACGATTGGCCGCGAAGGCCGCGTCCGCGCTGTTGATGCTGGTTTCCCACACAGGCATTGTCAGCGCTTGATCAAACGCGTGATGCGATGCACTGCTGGACGCCCTGGGGGATGCATCAGGGGGCTGGTGCACATGCGCCGTATCTGCTGCAACGAGAGCGCGATTCGCGCGAGCGTGATCAAACTATTTCTTTCCACCACCACCACTGCCACCACCTGCCGGTGGGCCACCGGGGGCACCACCGCCGCCCGGCGCACCGCTTTGGCCTCCTGGTCCGCCTTGCTGGCCCTGCCCACCTGGGCCACCTTGCTGACCTTGTCCACCGGGCCCGCCTTGCTGGCCTTGTCCGCCTGGGCCGCCCTGACCTCCTTGCTGGCCCGAGCCGCCCTGGCCACCCGGTCCTGCTTGACCTGCGCCACCCTTGCCCTGCCCTTGCGCGCCCGCGCCTTGCCCGCCGGGGCCGCCTTTGCCGCCCTGCCCGCCCTGACCCTGCGCGCCACCTGGCCCGCCCTTCTGCATGCCTTGCCCGGCCGCCGCTTGCGTGCGCTTTTCACCCAGCCCTTGCTGCACGCTGGCGTGCCGCCCCTGCATTCGGCCATCGTTGGCGCTGCCACGAAACGCTGCGGGCACGGACGGCAACACGGCAGGCCGCGCAGCGCCTGCACCGGATGCCGCAAAGCCTGCTTGCCCCGCAGCCACCGCAACGCTGCCACCGTTGTTCGCCGTAATTGTGGTGCTGCCGATATTGACCTTGTCATAGACACCCGGCTGCGCGTCGGTCGATCCCGCAGGCACGACCATCGGTTCGTGGTCGGTGCCGCGCACGCCAATGGTGGCAAGCGGCGTGCGCACTTCATAGGCGCTCGACGAGGTCTTGGCGATGAAACCGGTAATCGAGCGGAAGCTGCCGCGCAGCAGGCTCATGATTGACGCGTCACTGGTCTGTCCGCGCGCGCGGTAGCGCACGATGGTCATCTGCGAATTGGGGCGCACCGCGATCACGCCACCATCGGCCATCTCCGCGTGCAGCTCGCCCTTGTCGCCGGTGACGACCGAATCGCCTTCATACAGAATCGAGCCAGTCACCATGCGCCGTGCTGCCGTACCGCCGGCCGGCCCGGAAACCGTGACCTGGCCGTCGATGAACTCCACTTTGCCGGCTTCAATTTTTTCCGCCGCGCCCGTCCCCTGTTGATCGGCGCGCACTGAGCCTGCCAGACGTGCAGTCTTGGAAGGCTGCACGTCGGAGTAGATCACGCGCCCATCAGGTTCCACCCATTTGCGCGCCTGCTGCGCGTGCGCCGGCGCAAAAAGCAGCATTGCCGCCAGCGCGGTCGATAAGATCGTTGCGATGCAGCGCATGATGTGACTCCCCCCTGATTGCTTCAAAAATTTCCCGGCCGCGCG
>JANNCZ010000919.1:0-3400 GCA_031387185.1 Burkholderiales bacterium | reverse complement strand
CAGCGCCAGGCCAGCCTACATGTACGCGTCGATCAAACGCCTGCCTCACTCAATGAGTGGGGTGCGCTGGGCGGCGTGATCGGGCGCCTGGCCGGTAATTACTGGGCGGTGCCTGTCATCGAGGGGCTCGAAGGCGCGCCGGGCTCCGACCAGCTCAAGCACTTCGGTGCGGCGATGGCCAGTTTTGGTTCCACGGCGCTGTTTCACCTGGTGGGGTTGACACCCGAGGCAAGCCGATTATCCGACGTGGCGCCGGCCGGGTTGCCACAGCACCGCGTCGGCCGCGCCGAGTTTGAAGCGCTGGAGAAATCGTATCGCCGGGAAGGCGACATCGATGTGGTGGTCTTTTCTGCCCCGCAGTTGAGCCTGCTCGAATTGCGTGACGTGGCCGGCCTGTGCGATGGCCGCAAGCTCAAGGTGCCGCTGCTGGCCATTACCAGCCCGCAAGTCAAACCCGACTGTGACCGCATGGGCTACACCCGCACCATTGAAGAAGCGGGCGGCACGGTGCTCTCGGGCATGTGTTTTTACCAGTCGTATGCGCGTGAAATGGCCGAGGCCAAGGGCTGGAAGCGCCTCGTCACCAACAGCGCCAAGATGGTCAACATTCTGGGCGGCTACGGCTACCAGCCGATGCTGGCCTCGATGGAACAATGCGTCGACGCGGCCGAGAAGGGGAAACTCGCATGAGCACGGTTTTGGAAAAATCAACCGCTGTATTCAAGGCACGCCACGCCATGGGCCGCACGGTGCGCGGCGAAGCGATGGTCGCCAAGGATGGCTTCTCGGCACGTTATGACCTCGACCGCATCGCCGGTGTGTTCTCGCGCCCGGCACACAAGCTGGTGGGCCGCAGCTATGTCGGCAAGGTGCTGGTGCTCGACACTGCCAAGGGTGGCGTCGCCAGCGCCTGGATGCTGCACGAGATGCAATCGCGCGGCATCATCCCGCTGGCGATCGTGTTCAACACCGTCAACCCGATCCTCGCGCAAGGCGCGGCGCTGGGGGATGTGCCGATGCTGGCCGGCTTCGATTGCGACATCACTGCCGCGATGCGTGACGGCGCCGAGGTGGAGGTGGATCCCGCTGCGAAGACCTTGCGCGTGATTGGCTGACCGCCAATGACGATGGTGCACGCCATATCGATCATGGTCGCTTGAGGCTCGATTCATGATTCATTCGATCCACAGCCTGCCTGAAGTGCAGCGCCTGGAAAAACTCGCGGTCCGCTCGACCACCCCTTGCGGGCCCACCGGCCACATGGTGTGGCGCCGCTGGGGCAATGGCCCTCCGATCGTTTTCCTGCATGGCGGCAGTGGGTCTTGGACCCACTGGATCAGGAATATCGACGCGTTGGCCGCGTCGCACACGCTGTGGATAGCTGATTTGCCCGGTTGTGGTGATTCCGATTTGCCGCCAGGTGCTGTCGATGCTGATGGTATTTTCCAGACGGTCGTGACCGGCATTGCGCAGCAATTTAAGGGCGCGCCGGTAGACTTGGCCGGCTTTTCTTTTGGCTCGATGGTTTCCGGTTTCGTCGCGGCGCACGCGCCGCACCTGATCAAGCGCTTGCTGCTGGTCGCGCCGCCGGCACTCGGCTTGCGCCGTGCCTCACTGGGATTGAAATCACTCAGCGTCCCGATGACCGAAGAGCAGCGTGAACTGGCGATCCGCCACAACCTGCAGCGCATGATGTTGCATGACCCGGTCGCAGTGGATGACCTCGCCGTGGCCTTGCACGCCGCCAATTTCGCGCGCGACCGTTTGCGCAAGCGGCGCATTTCACGCGGCCTCATCATGGCCGAGCTGCAAACCCGCTGGCGCTGCCCGGTGTTCGTCATGTGCGGGCGCGAAGACCCGCTCGCCAAAATCGATTTGCATCTCTTGCCCGAAGCGCTCAAGCACTGTGACCTGCATGAGGTGCTGCTGGCAGACCACGCGGGGCACTGGCTGCAGTATGAGCAGCCCGGGGTGTTCCACGCAACGGTGGAACGCGTGTTGGGTGCGTCTTGACGCATCACCGCGCCGTTTCCAGTTTCAAGCAAGCCGGAAACCGTTGGCAGCCAACGCTTTCCGGCAGAATGCTTTGAAGAAGCGCATGAAATGGACTTGAACGGGCATCTGCACCATGCACATTGCTGAGATTTCGTACCACGTGCTCCACGTGAGCGCCAAGACCAACTGGTCGTTTGTGCGGCTGCGCATGGACAACGGCCTGACCGGCTGGGGCGAGTGCTCGCTCAACGGCTGGGAGCCCCTGCAACATGCCTTTGCCGGCCGGTGGTGGCCATCCTTGATCGGCCGCAGCGTCATTGGCGTGGACGACACGGCAGCACTCTGTACCATCCACCTGCACGCGCCGGGTGGTCTGGTGGTGCACTCGATCAAGAGTGCCACCGAGCAAGCCTTGCTCGATGTGCTCGCCCAAGCGCGCGGCGTGCCGCTGTGGCAGCTATTGGGTGGCGCCCGGCGCGGCGACGTGGCGGTCTATGCCAACATCAATCGCGCCACCCAGCCGCGGACACCGCAGGGCTTTGCTACCAGCGCCAGGCTTGCCGTGGAGCAAGGCTATGGCGCCGTCAAGCTCGCGCCGTTTGATGGGGTGTTGCCGGCGACGGCCGAGTCCGATGCGGGCGCGCAACGGATTGCCGCCGCACTGGTGTGCATCCGCGCGGTACGCGATGCTGTCGGGAGCGATATTCGCGTCATGGTCGATTGCCACTGGCGCCTCACACCGCGCACCGCGCGCGACGTGCTCGACGCCTTGCGCGAGGTCCGGCTGCATTGGCTCGAGTGCCCGATCTCCGAGCGCGGCTCCCTGCACGACGAGATTCTCGCCCTGCGGCGCCACGCCAATGCCCAGGATGTGCGCCTCGCCGGCGCCGAGAAGGAAACCGAAGTCGAAGGCTTTCGCCCTTACCTCACATGCGGCCTCTACGACACCATCATGCCGGACGTGAAGTATTGCGGTGGCGTAGCAGCCCTGGTGCGCATCGCCGAGGTGGCGGCGCGCCACGGCGTGCAAACGGCACCGCACAACCCCACCGGGCCGATCTGCAACTTCGCCAGCGTGCACGCCTGCATGGTTGGTGCGGGTTGCGATTTTTTGGAACTGCAGGTGGGTGAGAGCGACCTGTTCACCTCCAGCGTGGGCGGCAGCACGCCGGCCTTCACGCGCGGGCACTACTTGCAACCGCAGGCAGCCGGCCTCGGCGCCGCAGTGGCTCCTCGAATACTCGAAGCTCATCCCTTTGCACCGGTCGCGGAAGGGCTTGATCCATCGCTCGGATGAACGCTCCACACCAGCGAGGGTACTCCTGGGCAATCTGCTCAGTTGTGCGCCAATTCTCCTATCATTGCCATTTTCGAGGAGGACTCTCCATGGCCCAACAGACCCCCG
>JANNCZ010000836.1:0-1559 GCA_031387185.1 Burkholderiales bacterium | reverse complement strand
AGTTTGTAGCCATCGTTGTCGGCGTGCAGGAACAAAACGTTTTCTGTGCTGCCACCTCTGCGGAAAAACAGCACCGAAGTCTTGACGCCGGAATAGGGTTGGAACACGCCGCCGGGCAAGGAGAGCACAGCCTCGACGCGGTTGTTCTCGATCAATTGTCGCCGCAGTTCCTTGTGCGCCGTGGTGGAGCCGAACAGCACCCCCTCGGGCACGATGACGCCGCAGCGGCCACCCGCGCGCAGGTTGTCCATCATGTATTTGAGGAACAGCAATTCGGTGGCGGTGCTGGTGCCGACTTTCACTTCTTCGACCACGCGGTCTTTGTCTACCCGCCCAGCAAAGGGCGGATTGGCGAGGATGACGTGAAAGCCCTCCTGCGGCAGGCCGAGTTGTTCTTTCTTCTCGTTGTCGAGATTGGTGGTCAGCACATTGCGCAAACGCACGCGGACATTTGCCAGGCCGCGCAAGGTCAAATTCATCGTCGCCAGCCGGACCATTTTCGGATCGACATCGTTGCCAAAGAAGGTGGCCGATTGCAGCGCCGAGGTTTGCGCGGCGGAGAGTTTGTCGCCCAGGCCGCGTTTGTGTTTCTTGCCGTCAAGCTCAACATCGTCAATCGCGCTCGGTGACGAGTTGGCAAGGCGAATGTGGTTGTAGGCCGCGACCAAAAAGCCTGCCGTGCCCGCTGCCGGGTCATAAATCGTTTCGCCAACCTTGGGGTTGATGATCTCGACGATGGTGCGGATGACGTGTCGCGGCGTGCGGAACTGACCCAACTCACCGGCCTGCTTGATCTGCCGCAGCACATGCTCGAACAAGTCGCCCTTGGTGTCGGAATCGGCAGCATCAAGCCGCAGGCCGTCGACCAGATTGACGACTTGCGTCAGCACGGTTGGGTCGATGATGGCGAGCCGTGCGCCATCCATGAAATTGTGCGCCGCCTGTTCGCCCATTTCAGCGAAGAAGGCGAATACTTCGTCGCGGATGAAGCGCACCAATGCTTCGCCGGATAAGCCCTTGGCCCACACCGACCAGCGGAAACGATCACGCGGAATGGTGGCGACTACGTTGGTCTCGCCATGCTCGGCATTGAGCGGATTTTTGATTTGCCAATCACCCGCAAACAAGCTCTCGTAAGGTGTTTTCAGCACCTTGGCCTTCAGCTTGTTTTCGGCATCAATCCCTTCGACGAGATAGAAGAAAAACAGGAAGGACAGTTGCTCGGCGTTGCTGACTGGATCGGGATAGCCGCCACCAAAAAGGTAGTCGCGAATCTGGTCTATCGACCGTCGCATGTCGGGCGTTAAAGGCATGAGGTACTTTCTAAATTTTTAGTGGGCTGCTTGGCGCTGGCTGTTGTCCGCTTGACCGTCGTCGCCCTGTTCATTGAACAGGGCAATATTGAGCGAGTCGAGCAAGGCTTGCAGTTGATCAGCATCGCCGAATACGCGCTGGGCTTCGTGCAAGCCACCCATTTGCGAGAAGGTATGAAAGTAGGCGAAGTGTTCGGGCATTACTTCGCTCAAGGTGTCGGCGTTGGCGCGTATCTGACTGCCGAG
>JANNCZ010000834.1:0-1966 GCA_031387185.1 Burkholderiales bacterium | reverse complement strand
GCGGGATCGAACCGCTGACCTCTTGCATGCCATGCAAGCGCTCTCCCAGCTGAGCTATACCCCCGAAAAGTCCAAAATTATATCTGGTTTCAGTCAGGCAAGCAACCAAAACCGGTGCCAACACTGCGGGCTGCGTACCTGGCAGTCCCTGCTTCCCGCTCTTGGTTGCGGCCACGCCCTACATCCAATTTGTGTCGGCTAAATTGCCGGCGCCAGTGCCTGCGCCACGCGCGCGCGCCCAAACAATTCAAGTACGGCGTCAAGTGACGGTGTCTGGGCTTGCCCCGTCAATAGCACCCGCACCGGCGTGGCCAATTGCGGCATTTTGAGATTGTGCCCGGCCAGCGTTTCCTTGAGAGCGGCGGCGATACTGGCTTTATCCCAGGCGCAGGCGGCGAGGCGCGGTGCGAGCGATGCGATGGCGGCCTTGACCGGTTCGGTGAGATGCTGGGCGAGCAATGCGGGGTCGGGCGTGGTGCGCCGGTAGAACAGCATGGCTGATTCGGCGAGCGCAACGAGGGTGTCGCTGCGGTCTTTCACCAAGGCCACCACGCCTGCGAGATCGGGCATGTCGGGCGTGATCGATGCGCCCTCTGGCAACCCTGAAGGCAGTCTCATAGGCAGCACCGAAGGCAGGCCCAAAGCCGCTTCCACCAAGGGTTTCACGAGATTGGCGAGGCGTGTGTTGTCCGCTTCCTTGATGTATTCGCGGTTCAGCCAGAGCAGTTTGGCGGCGTCGAACTGTGCGGCTGACTTGCTTACGGCATTGTTGCCCGCGCCCAGATCAAACCACTCGATGAATTTCTCGCGTGGAAATTTTTCGGCATCGCCGTGACTCCATCCCAGGCGCGCGAGGTAGTTGAACAGCGCCTCGGGCAGGAAGCCATCGGCCTCGTATTGCATCGTGCTCACGGCGCCGTGGCGCTTCGATAACTTCTCGCCATCCGGCCCGAGGATGGTTGGCAGATGGGCGAACTGCGGCACCGGGGCGTTGAGCGCGCGGTAGATGTTGATCTGGCGCGGCGTGTTGTTGACGTGATCGTCGCCGCGCACCACGTGGGTAATCTGCATGTCGAGATCGTCGATCACCACCGCAAAGTTGTAGGTCGGCACCATGTCGGCACGCGCGATGACAAGATCGTCCAGCTCGGCGTTGGCAATGCTGATCGGCCCTTTGACGAGGTCATGCCACGCCACCTCGCCGTCATCGGGGTTGCGAAAGCGTATCACCGGTTTCACATCTGGCGGAGGTGTTTTGCCTGCCGCGTTTTCGGGACGCCAGCGACCGTCGTAGCGCGGCTTCAGGCCCGCTTCGCGTTGTTGCTCGCGCAGGGCGTCAATCTCTTCACGCGAGGCATAGCATTTGTAAGCGCGGCCATCGGCGAGCATGGCATCGATCATTTCGCGATAGCGCGCGAGGCGCGCAGTCTGGCGGATCGGCCCTTCGTCGTAGTCGAGACCGAGCCAGGCCATGCTCTCGAGAATCACCTGCACCGCTTCTTCGGTGGAACGCTCGATATCGGTATCTTCAATGCGCAATACAAACTTGCCACCGTGATGACGTGCATAGGCCCACGAAAACAGCGCAGCGCGCGCGTTGCCGAGATGCAAAAAGCCGGTGGGGCTGGGGGCGAATCGTGTGCGAACTTGCGTCATGGCGGCACCCAAAAACAAAGCCCGCCGGAGGGCGGGCAGAGTGACAAAGCCCGTCGCCGGGCTTGGTTGAGTCTGTGGTGGGCGGTACTGGGATCGAACCAGTGACTTCCACCGTGTGAAGGTGGCACTCTACCGCTGAGTTAACCGCCCGGAATTTGTTGCTTTCAGTGATGTCTCAGTGCTGGATTCGGGCTCCACAAACCGAAGAGAATTATAGCCCACGGCTGCTCCAAAAGCTACAATTCCCACTCTACAAAGAGCGTGCTGGCGATGACAGAAAAAATTGACTGTGCCGTGATTGGCGCAGGGG
>JANNCZ010000754.1:0-2856 GCA_031387185.1 Burkholderiales bacterium | reverse complement strand
GCCTTGCCGAGTACACCAAAACCACCGGTCATCACTGCCGAGCAATACTCGACTGCGCTCGCGCCCGCCAACATCATGCGCGCAGCATCTTCGCCACTGCGCGCACCGTTGGTCGCGATGAGGGGAAATTCTTTCCCGAGTTGCTTGCGCGTGCGTGCCAGCCAATAGCAAGTGAGTGGCAGCGCCCAAGGGCCGCCGTAACCGAGGTTGGTGTCAAGTGACGGTGCCATCGTCTCCAGGTCTGGCAGCATGCCCAACATGCGGCCAATCATGGTGACCGCTGCGGCACCGCCGTCACGCGCAGCCTGCGCCAGCGCCGTGACGTTTTCGCTTTGCCCCGTGAGCTTGACCCACACCGGGACGCGCACCGCGCCGCACACCGCCGCGACCTGCTCACGAATCTTGGCCGCCGCGCGCTCGGTGGTGACGCCGCCGTGCGAAGCCTCGTCTCCATACGGCGTGCCGACATTGAATTCAAGCAAGCGGATGCCGGCCGCTTCGACCATTTTGGCCAGGCGCACCGCTTCGTCGAGGTTGGCGAGAATCAGGCTGGCGGCGACGTAGGCGTCTTGTGCCCGCGCCTCAATGTCGAGCGTAGCGACAGCGGCAATCCAATCCTCGCAAGTGCGCGGTTGCAAACCGGAGCGGCACATGATGTTGGCATCAACCCCGCCACTCCAGGACTGCGGCGTCCAATCGTTCGATGCGGCCAGATAGTCAGTCTGCGCCAGTTGCGCACGCGCGGCCGCGCTCTCGTTGGTGGATTTGGCAATGACCACCGCGACGCCCTGCGCCAGCGCCGCACGGATGCCCGCTTCGGTCAGGACATGTTCGCCGGCTGCGCAGATAACAGGGTTCTTGAGCGTCAGCGCGCCCACGGTGACGCGCAAATTGGCCTGCACTACGCGCCTTCGCCCAGCTTCAGGTCTTTGATCAGCTGTTTGAAGTACTTGTCTTCGTTGTCAAGCACTGCCTTGAACTGCGCCGGGTTGAGATACATGGTGCTGTTGAAGCTGCGCTTGGTGGCTTCTACAAATTCGGGTGACTTCATCGCCTCAGGCACGGCGGCAATCCACTTTTGCATGATCGCGTCAGGCGTGCCTTTGGGCGCAAAGAAACCGAACTTGGTCACGTCGTTCATGTCGATACCGCCTTCACGCACCGTCATGAAATGGGGCATCAGGTCAGAGCGCTGCGGGCCGGTGATCGCGAGTGCCACCAGCTTGCCGCCATTGACGTGCGGCATGATGGCGTTGGGCAATCCGACGACCATGTCCACGTTGCCGCCAAGGATCGAGGCCACCGCCGGCCCGATGCCCTGGTAAGGCACGTGCAGTAGCTTGAAGCCCGCCGCGCCAGCAATCGCCTCGCCTGCCATGTGTGTGGTGGTGCCATGCCCAGCTGAGCCGAAGGTGATTTTGCCGGGGTTGGCCTTGCCGTAGGCCACCATCTCGGACAGCGTTTTGAACGGCGCACCGGGCCTGGCGGCGACCACGAAGGGGGTACCGATCACGTTGCCAATCGGCAGCAGGTCGTCCATGGTGTAAGGCGTCTTGCCGATATTCGGGCCTACCGTGAGAGCGCCAGTGCCGGTGTAAAGCAAGGTGTAGCCATCGGGCTTGGCGTTCTTCACTGCTGCCGTGCCGATTGCCGCGCCGGCGCCGGCAACGTTATCGATCACCAGATTGGTGCCGAGAATTTTTTGCAGCGCTGGTGCCAAAAGTCGCACCTGCTGGTCAGTTCCGCCGGGCGCGTAAGGCACGATGATACGCACCGGGCGGTTTGGGTAGTCCTGCGCAAACCCATGTGGCACAAGGCTTGCGGCGATGATGCCGAAAAAAATGGCTCCCAGAGCGCTTCTCCGTGTATCGTTGATTGCGTTTTTGGGGAGATGAGAGCAGTGGCAAATGCCGCCGTGCGTCGCATTTTGCCGCATGGTGCCTCCGTGACATGGAAGTGAGAAGTGCGCTTTGTAGCACGGACGCCAGAATCAAGCGGCCCCACGTGCGAAACCCTACGTGCGATGCTGCGCGCCAACCCGGCACAGCGCTGCCATAGCGGCCCTGCCGGGCAGCAGTGAAGTGGTGTGCTGCCGCGTCAGGCGCGCAGCAGATCAAGTGGCGCGAATCGCCCGCCCAGCACCCCTTGGGCCGGCACGCGCCACCAGCGCTCCAGCACGGTGGCATACAGGTCACGGAAATCGACCGCATGCGGCAAATTGCCATTGCCATCGAGCCGTGCCAGCGCAGGGGCCTGGCCGTAGAGGCCGCCATTGACACGCCCGCCAAATACAAACTGCGGCGCGGCTGTGCCGTGATCGGTGCCGTTGCTTTGATTCTCTTTTGGGCGGCGCCCGAATTCGGAATAGCTCATCACCAGCGTATTGTTCCAGCGGCCGATTTCTTCGAGCGCGCTTTTGAGCGCGATCACGCCTTCGGCAAACTGCTTCATCAGGTTCGCATGCGTGCCGGGCTGATTCTGGTGGGTGTCAAATCCACCAAGGGTCACGCGCACTGCGGCGACGCCGGCCGGATTGGCGGCGATCTGCGCGGCGGTTTGAATTTGGTTGCCAAACGGTCCTTGCGGAAATTGCGTGCGAAATGCGTACCGGCTGTTGAGATTGGCCGCTGCTTCGACTATGTTGGTTTCCACCTTGAGCACGTGATCGAGCGCGGCACTGCGCGCGGGCTTCTTCATTTCACCATTCGTGCCGCTGTCAATCAGCTTCGATTGCCGCACGAATTGATCCGGGTTGGCCAGCGCGACACTGCGCGGCGCACCGGCCATCGGCCCCATTTCGTTGCTGCCCAGCACCACGCCATCGGCGAGATAGCTGCGCGGCACCGGGCTGGCGGC
>JANNCZ010000742.1:0-5649 GCA_031387185.1 Burkholderiales bacterium | reverse complement strand
TCCGAAGGCAGCGACAAGGTCAAGAATTTCGACGGTACGCCGATCCCCACGTCGCTGCTCGCCGTTGCCCTGCTGGCGCCCGCCGGCTCCATGGACGCGCTGCAGGAGCAACTAAGGTTCGGTGCGGTGACGCAGGCCGGGTTCACACTGCATCCCCTGGTACTGATCTTCGCGCTGTCGGGCTCGATGATGATCAGCCGCATCCGGATTCGCAATCTGTGAGGCCGTCTAGCGGGACTCTTGTTGTCGCCGGTTTTCGTCGCGCTTCATTGCCAGATAGGCCACTCGATCGATTTCGTGTAACTGCCGGGGAAATTGTTCGGTTCCACTAAACCAGCGGTCGATTCGCTGCTCGAACTGCTCCCCGGCTGGCACCGAAAGCGCGCCCAGATAGGCATCGATCGCCAGGTAGTAGCGCATCGTATTGCGCTCTACCACGCCGCGTACCCCGGCGATGAAGGTGTCCTCGCCGCCTACCGGGGCACCGGCGATGGTGAAACCGACTTTGCCGCGGCCCTGGGTAGCCAGGTAAGCCTGCATCGCCAGACGTCCCATGACCCCGACTTCATAGGCATATCGGAGATGCAGAAGCGTCTTGCCGCCCTGGGCGGGCGCAGCTTCCAGACGAATCTGGTAGTTACGGGTGGCCAAGGGTCCGATGTCCGCACGCAATTCGACTTCGAAATACTCAGACGCGGGGGCGGACGCACGAAAATCGAAGGTCATCAGGTGTGCCCTGTCGAGGGCTTCAGGTTGCTTGCTCCCGATACGCATGGCAAGCACTGCGCCATTCGCGGTTTGCGAAGACCGGCAGTGCTTGGTGTTGATGTGCAGGATGAGGACGTCGCACCAGTTTGCCGGATTGCCAAACGTCGCCTGCGTCGCGGAAAACGGGTAATCCATCAACGCGTAGATGTCCCCGGCCAATGCGTTGGACAATTCGGTGGATTCG
This sequence comes from Burkholderiales bacterium, assembly GCA_031387185.1. Taxonomy (GTDB): domain Bacteria; phylum Pseudomonadota; class Gammaproteobacteria; order Burkholderiales; family JAEUOS01; genus CANJDH01. The sequence goes on along the minus strand of JANNCZ010000742.1, from coordinate 4,697 downwards.
AGATACAACGGTCGTTGGAACGGATTTCTGACGGCCCCACGCATGACGCTCCGGAATTTGCTCTGCAGGGCGGTGGCGGATTCGGCGGGCGACGCGGCACAGACCGCACCGGGCAGAAAAAGCGCAAGCAGCAGCCAAGGGAGTGTCTGGGCGCGCCAGGGACGCGCGCGCATGCTTTGATGTTTAAACATGCACAGGAAGTGGAACTGATCCGCGATGGTTGAGGGGATCCGGCACTGCCCGGACCATTTCGCAATCATCTCCGGAAAAGGCCGATGAATCCGTGCGACTGCGCACATACGGTGGGCGGCCGATCCGCATATTTCCGGCCGTTCTAATCAGACGGGGTGAACAACTCCTGCGCACCTGCGACACCGCGCAAATCATGGCGGCCCACGCTTCTCAGGCGTGCCTTCACCTGGCCGGCGAAGTCCGCAGAGAGCAACAGCGGTTCGCCCAGTTCTTTGGTCATCGACTGGATGCGCGCGGTCATGTTGACTGCCGGGCCGACTACGTTGAACGCCAGGCGGTCGCGCGAGCCCACATTGGCGTGGGTCACCGTGCCCACATGCAGACCGAACAAGACGCTGCTATTCATTGCTTGAGCCAGATGGGTCTGCCTATGTTGGGTAAGGCGCGTTCGACGGGCGCGCCGGCAATGGAGGTCATATGCGGAGAACCGCACCCCCTCATATCTTGAACGTCTCCAGCGTCTCCGGCGCGAACAATTCCTCCGGCTTCACCAGCTGCTTCGACAAGCCCTGCTCATGGTGATAACGCAAAAACGTTTGCAGCGTCTCGACGTTCTTGTGCAAGCCATACGGCCAGAAGTCGTCGCCCATCTCCGCAACAGTTTCATCGACGTGCGCGTTAAGCCAGGGCAGCATGGTCTTGAGCGCTGCCGTTTCACGCAACGCATCATAGGTGCGGCGCTGTGACTCGACAAAGGCTTTCATCAGCGTGCCGGCGATCCAGCGGTTCGCTTCATAGACCTCGCGCCGCATCGCCACAATGTGCATGATCGGGAAGCGCTTGGTCTCGCGCCAATACGCGCGCTCGACTTCGGCGTAGTTGGGGAACAGGCGCACCACCTTGCCGTCGCCTTTCAGAAAACTCGATGGCATGCGCGCGGTGTAGAGCGCGTCGATCTCGCCTGCGTGCAGCATTTTGGTGAGCGTCTTGCCAGGGCCAATCGGCACCAGCTTGATGTTGGGTGGCAGATCAAGCTTGAGCTTCTCGTCGCGGTTCGGCTCTTCTTCGCCGCCGCTCATGTAGGTCACGCTGTCGACCGGCACGCCGTAGTGGTCCGACAAGATGCCGCGAATCCACACCGGTGCGGTCATTTGGTATTCGGGCACGCCAATGCGCTTGCCAATCAAATCTTTCGGCGTCTTGATGCCCGCTGCGGCATTGATGTAAATGCACGAGTGGCGAAAGAAGCGCGAGGGGAACACCGGCAGCGCAACAAACGGGCGCTCCGGTTTTTGCATCGACACCGTGTACGACGACAGCGACATTTCGGCGATGTCGAATTCGCGGTTGCGCAGCATGCGAAAGAAGGTTTCTTCGACCGGCATGTTCAGATAGTTTAGGTCGATGCCGTCGGGTTGCACCGCGCCGTCCATCAAGGCGCGTGTGCGGTCGTAGTCCCAGCAGCCGAAGGTGAGTTTGAGTTTGGACATCGAGAGGGCTTTCGTGGGCACGGCGGCAGCAATCGCTGCCAGAGGAACATCACAAAGTGCGGATCACAGCGGCGCACAGCGCGCCGGGCGTGGAGTCTTGCGGGCGCAGGTGCAGAGACGAAAGCGGGTGCGGGCCCAGACAAAACTATTCAGCTTTCAGACCCGCCGTGCGAATCGCATTCGCATCGCGCTCCGCCTCGCGCGCGAGAACGCGGGCGTAATCGGCCGGGCCACCGCCGATGCCTTCGATACCGGCAGTGGTGAAGGTTTGAATCACGTCGGCTTCCTTGACCAGCTTTGCCACTTCATCGCTGATGCGCGCGACCACGGCGGCCGGTGTTTTGGCTGGCGCGAAAATGCCGATGTTGGGCGCGAAATCAAAGCCCGGTACCAGCTCGCCGAGCGCCGTGACATTGGGTGCAAACGCCGAGCGCTTGGCTGTGTTGGCGACCAGCAATTTCACCTGGCCCGACTTCACAAAGCCGGTCAGCGAGGGGAAAGCGGAAAACACCATCGCCACCTGATTGCCGACCACGGCGGGCACGGATTGGCCCGTGCCTTTGTAGGGAATATGCCGCAGATCAAGTCCCAGAGCGGCTTTCATGGCTTCGGTGCACAGATGATGGGTGCTGCCGATGCCGGAGGAACCGTAGGCAAATTCGCCCGGTTTGGATTTGATCAACGCAACCAGCTCGGCAAACGTATTGGCCGGCACCGACGGATGCACGGCGAGAAACAGCGGTGCGGTGGCGATCAATGAAGTGGGAATGAAATCCTTCTTCGGGTCATACGAAATGCTTTTGTAGAGCAGCGGATTGATGGTCATCATCGAATCGTCGGTCAACAGCAGCGTGTGACCGTCGGGGGCGGCACCGGTGACGGCACTGGCGGCGACCACGCCATTGGCGCCGGGCCGGTTCTCCACCACGACCGATTGACCGATGCGCTCGGTAAGCTTTTTGGCAACGATGCGCGCCACCGTGTCGGGCAGGCCGCCGGGCGAATAGGGCACGATGAATTTGATCTGCTGCGAAGGGAAGGTCTGCGCGAAGGCGCGTGGCGCGGCGCCGAAGGTGGCGAGGGTGGCGAGGGTGCCCACTGCACCAAATGCGCCAGCGGCGGCGCTAGCGCGGACAAATTGGCGGCGTTGCATAACGAATCTCCTTAAACAATATGGGCGCAGCGCGAAGCGGGCAGCTTAAGCGGCTTTGACGGCGCTTGCCAGATCGCGCGCAAATTCAATCTTGCGCCAGTCGGCCGATTTTGGCATCACCGCCTGAAACGAACATACGCCTTGCGCAATGCGTGCGTCACCCGTGCCGATGGCGGGCGCGCCTTCCGCAAACGCGCGCGCTGCCGCCACCATCTGTTTGCGGAACTCCACCACCGCCTGATCGCTGGCACCGAGGCGCTCAGTACTGCGGTCGGCAATCGGCCCTGCTCCCATGGTCAGCCACATGGCAATGTCCTGATTCGGGAACCCCTTGATGCCGGTGAAATTGCCCGCCTTCATCGCCTGGCGGTCTTGCCAGAAGCGGTTGTCGATGTTGCGTTTGGGGCGGTAGTGCTCATCCAGATCAATGCCCACTTGCTGTCCTAAAAACTTGCGCCACTCTTCAGTGGCCGGCGTGTTCGCCGCGTCGCCCCAGGCGATGAAATAAAACGCGGTGTGGGTGTCGTCCACCGGCACGTTGACGTTGGCGACGTTGTACAAATTATTAGGCGGGATCAGCACCGTGAAAGGCGCGACAAAAATCGTCGTGCGCACGTACTCGTGGGTGGTGGCGTTCACTGTTGCACTGGTGATCGGGCGGCGCAGCGCCGCGTAGCGAAAGCCGTAAGAGGTGTGCTGCACCTGCAGGCGCGGCGACTTGTCGGTGGACGGGCGCAGCCATTGCCTGGCATTGGCTTCGGCCGCCGCGACGCGCGCGGGTACGAAGTCGGACGAATGCAGGCTGGAGCTGTGCGCCGAGTCAATCGCGCCTTCCAGAATTTGCGCCCAGTTGCACGGGATGATGACCTTGGCGATGCTCACCGTGGTGTCTGCGGCGGGCGCATACGGTGGTGGCTCAAAGGCGGGTGCCTGATGCGCATGCGCATCGCGCGCGCCAAGCTGTGCGCCCAAATACGACCACACCCAGCCGCCCCATTCCTGCACCGGGTAAGCGCGGTGTTTCACTTTATCTTTCAGCGCCGACGCACCCGGCTCCGACGCCATCTCGACCACATTGCCTTCGACATCCATCTTCCAGCCGTGATACAGGCAGCGCAGGCCGCACTCTTCATTGCGCCCCAGCACGAGTGAGACGCGCCGGTGCGGGCAGTATTCATCCAGCACACCGACACGGCCCTCGGTGTCACGGAACACCACCAGGTCTTCGCCAAGGATGCGCGCCTTCACCGGAGCGCCGTCCGGCTCTGGCACTTCTTCGGAGAGGCACACGGGAATCCAGTGGCGGCGCATCAGGCCGCCCATTGGCGCGCCGTGCTCAACGCGGCAGAGCAAATTGTTTTCTTCAGGGGTAAGCAAGGGAAACCTCCTGCGTATCTGGGGGCAGAACGTGCGGCAACGGTGCGCTCCGGCCCATTGTGGTGGTGTGGCGTTGTGTGGCGGTAACAAAACGCTGGACAACTACTTAGAGAGCTAAGTATTATGCACAACTCACGACTTGTTGGCAAGCTGCCGCAAATGGATCAACGCACCTGGACTCGCCTGCGCGTGACGCACCGCTCGCCGGTGGCGCAAGACATCGCCGAGTTCGAGCTGCGCGAGCCGGCCGGCGCGCCGCTCGCCGCCTTTACGCCCGGCGCGCATCTGCGCGTGCAAACACCGTCGGGCGCGGAGCGCAAATACTCGCTGGTCAATTCTCCGGCGGACAGTGCCGCGCAACAACGCTACCTGATTGCCGTCAAGCGCGAGGCCAACGGACGCGGTGGCTCGCTGAGCATGCACGCGCACCTGCGCGAAGGCGATGCCATCGATGTGGAAACGCCGGGCGCCGCACTGCTCGACAA
>JANNCZ010000734.1:0-2280 GCA_031387185.1 Burkholderiales bacterium | reverse complement strand
AGGCAATTCCATAATAGAAAAATGGAGGCGATTCACCAACCGATAGATTCCCAACCGCCGGAACAATGGCAATTGGACGAGGAGGGCGTGGCTACCGCTTTGCCAGAAGATAAATTTCAGGCTTCTAGAAGTGGACATTTTGCGAAAGTTGTGTTGGACGCAGTTGATGGCGGAAGACTCACTCAAAGTCTGGCTTGCGAGTATTTGGGTTGTGATCCGTCCAGTCTAAATATGCTTCGGCAACTTACCTACAACTAAATTTCATTCACGTAACAGGAAGAATCATGTCATCGCTAGTGGTCGCCGAACACGACAACGCGTCCCTCAAGGGCGCGACCCTCAATACCGTCACTGCCGCACTCGCGATTGAAAAAAGCGGTGGCGACGTGCATGTGCTGGTGGCCGGCAGCAACTGCGGCCCCGCTGCACAGGCAGCCGCGCAAATCGCCGGCGTGTCGAAAGTGCTGGTCGCTGACGCGCCGCATTTTGCCGATGCACTGGCCGAGAATGTCGCTGCGCAAGTGGTGGCGATGGCGGGCGCGTATTCGCACATCCTCACCGCCGCCACAGCGAATGGCAAGAACATCCTGCCGCGCGTCGCAGCGCTGCTCGACTGCCAGCAGATTTCAGAAATCATCTCGGTTGAGTCACCCGACACCTTCGTGCGGCCGATCTATGCCGGCAATGCATTGGCCACCGTGCAATCGCTTGATGCGAAAAAAGTCATCACCGTGCGCACCACCGGCTTTGACGCGGCAGCGGCGACCGGTGGCAGTGCTGCCGTGGAAACCGTTGCGGCACAAGGCGATGCGGGCATCTCCGCTTTTGTGGGTCGTGAAGTGGCGAAATCGGAGCGCCCTGAATTGGCCGGTGCCAAGATCATTGTCTCGGGCGGGCGCGGCATGGGTTCGGGCGACAATTTCAAGATTCTCGAACCGCTCGCCGACAAGCTTGGCGCAGCCATGGGTGCTTCGCGCGCTGCGGTTGATGCGGGCTTTGTGCCGAATGACTGGCAGGTCGGGCAGACCGGCAAGATCGTCGCGCCCAATCTGTACATCGCGGTCGGCATTTCGGGTGCGATCCAGCACCTCGCGGGCATGAAGGATTCCAAAGTGATCGTCGCCATCAACAAGGATGCCGAAGCGCCGATCTTTTCGGTGGCTGACTACGGCATCGTTGGCGATTTGTTCACGCTGGTGCCGGAGTTGGTGGCCGAGCTGGGTTAAGCGCATCACGCGGCACAGCGGAACAGATAAAAAGTACCAGGAGCAGCAAAAAAAGGGCGCACAACATGGCGCCCTTTTTGTTGCATCACATTGCCGGCAAGACTGAATCGGACTGTTTGAGGACAAGCACATGAGCTACATCGCACCAGTCAAAGACATGAAGTTCGTCATCAAGGAGTTGGCGGGCCTCGCCACCATCAATCAGTTGCCGGGGTGCGAGGACGCGACCGAAGACACGGTCGATGCCATCCTCGAAGAGAACGCGAAATTTTGTGGTGAGGTGCTGGCTCCGCTCAACTGGAGCGGCAACGTCGAGCATAGCGTGCGCAACGCCGATGGCACCGTAACGACGCCCAAGGGCTTCAAGGAAGCATTCAGGCAATTCGGCGAAGGCGGCTGGCAGGGCTTGCACCACCCCGTTGACTTTGGCGGCCAGGGCTTGCCCAAGCTGGTGGCGACTACCGGCATCGAAATGATCAACAGCGCCAACCTGTCGTTCGCGCTGTGCCCGCTGCTCTCCGATGGCGCCATTGAAGCCATCCTGCTTACCGGCACCGAGCAGCAGCGCGCCACGTATTTGACCAACCTGATTGCGGGCAAGTGGACCGGCACCATGAACCTGACCGAGCCGCAGGCGGGCTCCGACCTTTCGCTGGTGCGGTCACGCGCGGTGCCCGCATTGTCAAACGGCGGCGGGGCGGAGGCGGGCAGTTACCGCATCACCGGCCAGAAGATTTTCATCACTTATGGCGAGCACGACATGGCCGAGAACATCGTCCATCTCGTGCTCGCGCGCACGCCTACAGCGCCGGAAGGCGTGAAAGGGATTTCCCTCTTCATCGTGCCCAAGTTTCTGGTCAATGCGGACGGCTCATTGGGCAAGCGCAACGACGTGTTCTGCGCATCCATCGAGCACAAGCTGGGCATCAATGCCAGCCCGACGGCGGTGCTGGTGTTTGGCGACGGCAAGGGCGAGGTAGGTAAAGGCGGTGACGGCACGGCGGGAGCCGTCGGCTATTTGGTGGGCGAAGAAAATCGCGGCCTCGAATACATG
>JANNCZ010000691.1:0-12261 GCA_031387185.1 Burkholderiales bacterium | reverse complement strand
GCGCTGGCGGTGCCGGCCAGTGTGGGCGCGCAAGCCTGGCCTGCCAAACCGGTGCGCCTGATCGTACCCTTCCCCGCAGGCGGCGCCACCGACATCATCGGCCGTCTGGTGGCGCAAAAGATGACCGAAGTGTGGGGCCAGGCCGTGATCGTCGAGAACAAGCCCGGTGCCGGCACGGTGGTCGGCACCGATCTCGTGGCCAAGTCGGTTCCTGACGGTTACACCCTCGGCATGGTGATCACGGCGCACGTGATCAACCCGAGTTTGCGGCGCGACATGCCGTTTGACACCATCAGGGATTTGTCGGGCGTCACGCAAGTGGCGCAGGCGCATCTGGTGCTCGCTGCGCACCCGGCGTTTGAGGCCAACACGGTTGCGGAGTTGGTCGCGCTGGCGCGCAAGAATCCCGGCAAGTACAGCTATGCCACACCCGGCAGCGGCACGTCGATGCATCTGGCGATGGAACTGCTCAAGACGCGCGCGGGCATCGACATCGTGCACATCCCTTACAAGGGCGGTGCCCCGGCATCGCAAGACGTGATCGGCGGGCGTGTGCCCTTGTTCACTGACGTGCATTACGCCTCGGTGCCCAATATCAAGGCCGGCAAACTCAAGGTGCTGGCACTGATGAGCCCGGCGCGACCGGCCGGCTCACCCGAACTGCCGGTGATTGCCGAGACGGTGCCGGGGGTCAGCAGCACCAGCATCATCGGCATCGTTGTGGCATCGGCCACGCCGCGCGAGCTGGTGCAAAAAATCAGCGCCGACATCGCGCGTGCACTGAAGAATTCCGGCTTGTCCAAACGCATGATTGACATGGGCATGGAGCCGGTCGGCTCGAAGCCGGAAGAGTACGATGCCCTGATTCGCAGCGAAATTGACAAGTGGGGGCCGGTGGTCAAGGCGTCCGGCGCGACGGCGGACTGACGCACGTGGCGATGCACCACCAGATCAACCAGGACATCTCAGCATGAGCAGCACCAAGAGCAGCACCCAGAGCAGCACCCAGAGCAGCGCCCAGAGCAGCACCCAGAGCAGCACCCAGAGCAGCACCAAGAGCAGCACCAAAATCAGCGCGATCGGCCGCACGACGGTCAACGCGACGGGCACCACCACCAGCAATCAGACTCGCGTGACCCAGCCGGTACTGACCGACGAGCGGATCATGATCTCGGACATCTTTCACGACGATGGTCCGCGCCGCCAACGCAGCGCGCCGCATGAATCGATCACTGAGGCCGCACGGCAGACGCCGGTATACGCCAGGTGTGATGTGCTGGTGGTGGGTGGCGGCCCCTCGGGCACGGCGGCGGCGATTTCGGCTGCGCGCGGTGGTGCAGACGTGATCTTGCTGGAACGCTACAACCATCTCGGCGGCCTCTCGACCGGCGGGCTGGTGATCTGGATCGACCGCATGACGGATTGGGATGGCCAGTTGGTGATCCGCGGCATTGCTGAGGAATTGTTGTCACGCCTGCCTGCGGATGCGGTAGCGGGGCCGCCGCGCAGTGAGTGGGGGTCGAAGGAGAAGGCACGCGTTGAGTATTGGCAACAGCGCACCTCCGCCCATCGCGGCGTCGTGACATGGGCGCCGACCATCGACCCCGAGCGCCTCAAGCTGTTGTCGCAGGAGATGGTGATCGATCAGGGTGTCAAGCTGATTTATCACGCGTGGGCGGCAGACCCGATCGTGGAGGATGGCCGTGTGCGTGGTGTGGTGTTCGAGAGCAAAGGCGGGCGCCAGGCGATTCGCGCTGCGGTTGTCGTCGATGCGACAGGCGATGGCGACATCTTCGCGCGCGCCGGTGCCGCGTATGAGTCTGACATCGAGAAGGAAGACATCCACCATTGCATGAACACATCGTGGCTGTTCGCGGGCGTGGACATGGCGCGCTGGATCGCCTTCAAGGCCGGGCAGCCGGCGCAGTTCGCCGCCTTCATGCAGCGCGGGCGCGAACGCTGCGGTTTGTTCGAGCGGCCCTTTGTGTCGTGGCGCAACGACATCGCGCTGTTCATGGGGCCGCGTCAGGCCGGTTACTCGGCGCTCGACGTGGACGACATGACACATGTCGAAGTGCGCTCGCACAAATTGATGGCAGCGCATTTGGACTACTACCGCGCCGAGGCGCCGGGCTTCGAGGGCGCACATTTGATGTTGAGTGCACCGCAACTCGGTGTGCGCCACACGCGCCGGCTCGTTGGCGTGGGCAAGATGCTGCGTGCGCAGTGGCCGCTCGGTACGCCGCTGGCCGATGAAGTGGGTGTATCGCCCAGCCTCTCCCAGGCCTTTCCGGGCATCTCGGTTCCTTACGGCGCATTGGTGCCCGCCACGCTGGACGGTCTGCTCGCGTGTGGCCGTCATCTTTCGTGCGATGTCAACACGCACGGCTTCATGCGTGAGATACCGCAGTGCTGGATCACCGGTCAGGCAGCGGGCGCGGCAGCGGCGCTGGCAGCCAGCGGCAGCGTGCAACCGCGCGCAGTCAACGTGCCGAACCTGCAGGCCTTGCTCAAGGCGCAGGGGGTTTATTTGCGTGATGGGCCAGCGCAAGAGGCTGCTGTGCGCGTCAACGCTGCTTAGTGCGCGACGCGCTTGGCGCCATTCCAGCGCTTGGCCCAATAGCGCTCATCCATGTTGACGACGCGCACCACCCCGCCGGTTGTTGGCGCGTGGACAAACTGATTGCCGCCGAGATAGATGCCGACGTGTGAGTAGGGGCGCCGCAGGGTGTTGTAGAACACCAGGTCACCCGGGCGCAGGTCGGAGTGCTCGACGGTTTTGCCAAAGCGCCAGATTTCAGGCGCGCTGCGCGGTAACTGAAAGCCGACGATATCGCGATACAAGAAGCCGACAAAGCCGGAGCAGTCGAAGCCGGTTTCGGGCGAGGTGCCACCGGCGCGATAACGCGTGCCGCGCAAGCTCAGTGCGCGTTCGAGTACGGCGTCGAGTGCGCGTGCGATGCCGATGTCGTTGGTTGCTTGCGGCGCAGCGTCGGGGGGATCGGCAGGCAGAGTGCTGGTCTGCGCATACAGCGCGGAACTCATGGCCAGCAGCAGCGCACTGGCTACACCAGCGGCGTTGCGGGACAGTTCGGGCCGCGCGATGCGCGATGCAGCCCGCGTGATTCGCAATGCGTGCAACGCGATGCGCGATGCACGCCACGCAATATGTGGTGCAGCCGGCGCGTCACGCATATTTGCCCCAATGGCACGCATGGAAAGAAGCATTTTCATGCGCTGACTTTACGCGATTTGCGCTCGCGCCGGCGGTATGCAGCCGTGGTAGAGCGGTGCCGCAAACGGCTTGGAGGCGCACCGTATAATCGTTCGATGGGCGCAGTGCCGCTGCCGGTTGGCTTGGGCATTGCAAGCGCTCCCTCCCCCTCTCCCCCATCCGGGTCACTTCGGCCGTTTTGTCCAGGATCACGATGTCCGCGCCCTCTGTTACCGCCAAACCGCCGGTCGTGCTCCTGATCGACGATTCGCGCATGGTGCGTGCCTCGATCGCCAAGCATCTCAAGGACGCCTACGAGGTGCAGGAAGCTGTCGATGGTGAGGATGGCTGGCAAAAGCTGCTCGCGGAGCCGCGCGTCAAAGTTGTGATCTCTGATCTGTCGATGCCCAATCTCGACGGCTATCAATTGCTCGAACGCATTCGCACGTCCAAGGTGTCGCGCATTCGTGACGTGCCGGTGATGATGATCTCTGGCAGCGAAGAAGAATCCGAGCGCAAGCGCGCGACGGATCTGGGCGCGACTGATTTCATCACCAAAGGCATCGGCACCGCCGAAGTGCTGGCGCGCATCGAGGCGTTGTCTGAGCTGGCGCGCGCCAAGGAAGAGTTGGACGCGACGCGCGTGGCGCTCGCCGAGCAGGCCACCACTGATCCTGTAACCCAGACCTTCACCATGGGCTACATGGTCAAGCAGGGTTCGGCGATGTTCTCGTATGCGCACCGCCACAAGATTCCGGTGGCGGTGATGCGCCTGGGTCTCGACGAATTTGAAGATTTGCGCAAGCGCGCCGGTGACGCAGTGGCCGACCAGATTCTCACGGCGGTAGCCAAGCTGGTCAGCTCGCGTATGCGCAAGGAAGACTGCGTGGCGCGTACCGGGCCAGCGGAATTTGGCGTGATGTCGCCATCGGCGACGGCGGCAGCAGCCGAAGTGTTTGCGCAGCGTTTGGTGGCCGAGATTGATGCCGCCAAGATTTCCTGGCAGGGCCAGAGCCTGAAGATCCGCGCCAGCATTGGCGCCTGCGACAGCGTCGTCGAGACGGTGGAAAGTTTTGCCGACCTCATGGTGATCGCGCAGGAGCGCATGCTGCATGCCCGCGCCTACGGTGGCGGGCGCGTGATCGCGGCCGGGGCTGACACGCCGACCCAGCCACCGCGCAGCCTGATCCCCACCGTCGAAGAGGCGTTGGCGATGATCGCCGATGGGCATGGCGACCGCCTGCTTCCTTATGCGCGCGATCTGGCGCGCACGATTTATCCGCTGGTGCGTTTTTGCGATGACGTGTTTCAGACTGATCACAACAAATCTGCCGAACTGCGCGTGCATCGCGTGATGGAGCAGGCAGACAAAATGAAAAGTGGGGAACAGGCATGATTGCAGGAAAGGTTGCAGCGAAGACTGCGGCAGGCAAAGTGGGAACCGGCGCATTCGATCAGTTTCACGCGCGCTCGTTGCGCGAGCCAGATGCCTTCTGGCGTGAGCAGGCAGCGTTGATCGAGTGGAACACGCAGCCTGCGCAAATCTGTGACTTCTCGCGCCCGCCCTTTGCCAAATGGTTTGTGGGCGGCACAACCAACCTGTGCCACAACGCGGTGGACCGCTGGCTGCCCGCCCAGGGGGACAAGGCGGCGCTGATTTTCATCTCGACCGAGACAGATACCGAGAAGACCTGGACCTTCCGCGAGCTGCATGCCGAAGTCAACCGCTGCGCCGCGATGCTGCAAGCGCTTGGTGTGGGCAAGGGCGACCGCGTACTGATCTACATGCCGATGATTCCCGAAGCGGCCTTCGCCATGCTCGCCTGCGTGCGCATCGGCGCGATTCACTCGGTGGTGTTTGGCGGTTTCGCGTCGCATTCGCTCGCATCGCGTATCGACGATGCGCAGCCCAAGCTCATCATCTCGGCCGACGCCGGTTCGCGCGCCGGCAAGGTGGTGCCGTACAAAGGCTTGCTCGACGAGGCGATTGCGCTGTGCGTCAACAAACCTGCGCACGTGTTGCTGTTTGACCGCAAACTCGCGGCGATGCCGATGACGGCAGGGCGTGACGTGGATTGGGCCACGCTCGCGCAACAGCACGCGCAGGCCAATGTGCCGGTGGTCTGGCTCGAATCCTCAGAGCCGTCCTACATTCTCTACACCAGCGGCACCACGGGCAAGCCGAAGGGCGTGCAGCGCGACACCGGCGGTTATGCGGTGGCGCTGGCGGCGTCGATGCAGCATATCTATGACGGCCATCCGGGCGAAACCTACTTCTCTACCTCCGACATCGGCTGGGTCGTAGGGCACTCCTACATCATTTACGGCCCGCTGATCGCCGGCATGGCGACCATCATGTATGAAGGCACGCCCCTTCGTGGGAGAAACGGCCCCGACGCCGGCATTCTGTGGAAGATTGTGCAGGACCACAAGGTGGCGGTGATGTTCTCGGCGCCGACGGCGATTCGTGTGCTCAAAAAGCAGGACCCGGCCTATCTGTCGAAATACGATCTCTCTTCGCTCAAGACTCTGTGGCTCGCGGGCGAGCCGCTCGACCAGCCGACCGCGCGCTGGATTTCTGACAGCCTGGGCCGGCCCGTGATCGACAACTATTGGCAGACCGAAACCGGCTGGCCGATCCTGACTTACCCGATGGGGATTGAAAACAAACCACGCAAGTTTGGCAGCCCCGGCATTCCCATGTATGGCTATAACGTCAAGCTGCTGCACGAGAGCACCGGCGAAGAAGTGGGTGTCGATGAGAAGGGCGTGGTCGCCATCGTGCCGCCGCTGCCACCCGGCTGCATGACCACCATCTGGGGCGACGACAAACGTTTTGTCGACACCTATTTCAGGAGCGTGCCGGGGCGCGAGGTGTATTCCACCTTCGACTGGGGTATTCGCGATGCAGACGGCTGCTTCTTCATTCTCGGGCGCACCGATGATGTGATCAACGTCGCCGGGCATCGCCTTGGCACGCGCGAGATTGAGGAGTCGATTTCATCGCACGCCGCGATTGCCGAAGTGGCCGTGGTCGGCGTTGCCGATCAACTCAAGGGCCAGGTACCGGTGGGCTTTGCGGTGGTGAAGGATGCGAACAGCATCGCCACGCCAGAGGCGCGCCTCAAGCTCGAAGGCGAAGTGATGAAGACGGTGGACTCGCAACTCGGCGGCATCGCGCGGCCCGCGCGTGTTCACTTTGTGACGATGTTGCCGAAGACGCGCTCAGGCAAAGTGTTGCGCCGCTCGATCCAGGCGATTTGTGAGGGGCGTGATCCGGGGGATCTCACCACCATCGAAGATCCTGCAGCCTTGCAGCAGGTGCGCGACGCGGTCAACCCGGTCTGACGCGGCCTGGTTTCGTCAGACGTGGTTCCTGGAGAATGGCTCCAGAAGCCATTCTCCAATGCCAGCATGACGAAGATCCGCTCCTGGAGCGGCTCTTGGCTGTATCAACAACGTACGCCGCCGAGGCATCAACAACGTACATAGTCGAAGCATCAACAAGCCATGCAGCCGAGGCATCAATAGCGCACGTTGTCAAGGAAGGTCTGCGGCGGCCGCCGTCCCATCAGTGCTTCGAGCATGATGAGTTCGGCGTCCGAGTGATTGACCACCGGCCCCGACACCATCGGTGACGGGCGATTGTCGGCGTAGATCACGCGCGGCGTCTCGTGATAGCGGCTCGTCAGTGATTCTTTTGCCCCGGCGCGTGTCTCCACGTCGGCTGTGCCGTAACACAGGCACAGATAGGCGCGGTCGCGATAGGCTTCGAGATAGACGCCGGTGCCGCGAATGCCGATGGTGGCGGTGCTTGCCGTGAGCGTGCGTTGCCCGCCCGGTGCGAACACCGAGAGCATGCGCCCGGTGATCATGCGGAACAGGGTCGCAGCGGCTTGCGCACCACTGATGACGATGCGGCTGTTTTGGCGGATCAGGAAGGCATCGCCTTCGAGCGTCCAGGTGGCGTAGCTGCCGCGCCCTGAGGTGAGCGTATCGCCACTGCGGATCGCGGTGCCGACGGTGGCGGGGCGGTCGTTGACGCGCACGTCGCCTTCGAGGGTGTGGATCATTGCAGTGCGCGGTTTGTCCTGCTGCGCGAGCGCATCCGACAACAGATGCGGCATCAACGCAGCGCCCGCCGCGGTACCGACAAAGCCCTTGAGCAAGGCGCGGCGTTGCCGCAGGTCACGTTGCGCCGGGTCACGTTGCACCGGGTCACGTTGCACCGGGTCACGTTGCGCCGGGTCACGTTGCACCGGGTCACATTGCTCAAGGTTGGTTGCGTTCATGATGGACTCTCCAAAAAATCTACGGTTGAATGGCGATACCCGTGACCGGCTCGCCACGGTCGATGACACCCAGTGCCGTGGCGGCGCCGGTTTCAAGATTGACCTGATAAAGCGTCGCCGCGTTTTTGCCGAGCGGAATGAAAGCGGCGAATGCCACGCCCGTCTTGTGACCTGACTGCGCTGCGCCGGGCGTGCCAGGGGCGCCAGGCGCAGCCGATGCGATGTCAAACGATACCGGGCCATCAGGCTGCACACCGAGCGTGCCAACGGTGAACAACAGACCCGTGTTCGGCGTCGCCGGGGCGAAGGCGGGGCTGGACCTTTCGCGCGTGCCGAGCGTGACCAGTGCGCCGAGGATGGCGTCGATGGCGAAATTGGTCGTGGTCTTTGGCGCATCAGGTGCGCCCGGTGCTGCACCCATGACGCCATTGGTGTAGGCCGCAGCACTGATACGCGGCAGGCGGCCACCGTTTTGATCTTCCTCGTCGTAACGCAGTGGCCCATCGATCTGCACGCCGCTGCGCGCAGCATCAGAATCAACCAGCGCGCCGGTATCGGGATGGACGCGCAGATTTTCGCCCTTGTCAGTGACGAGGCGAATACGGTCTACCACCGGGTTGAAGTCGAAACCGAACTCTGTGCCGAGCAAGCGCAGCGCGAGCGGTGCGCTGCCCACCTGCGTGGCGCGGCCGGTGCTGGTGTCGATGGTGTAGAGACGCAGCGTGGTGCCGATGCCATAGAGCTTGCCATTGGCGGGGCGGAAGTCAATGCCGGCCAGACGCTCGTCCGGCTGCATGCCGGTGAGCGCAAGGCGGCTCAATACGGTGGCCGGCTGACCCGCGTTGAAACGGATCAATTCATTGCGCGTGGTGCTGGCCAACACGATTTCGCTGCGCCTGGAAGACGGCGCGGAAGACAGCGGCAACAAGGTGCACGCGCTTGCGAACAGGCCGAGCAGCAGCGCGCAGGCACGCATGCCAATCTTGCGGCGTACCCAAGCAGAGCGCGAAGCCGCCGTCCGGTGCGCATGGTGCGCATGGTGCGCAGACCCGGACGCGCCCGCAATTGACTGATTCACCATGTGCATGTCTTCCTGTACGCCCCAGGGCGGCGTGTGGATGTATCGCCGACCCGGCGTCTTATCCGGCGGCACGCACCGCCTTGAGCGTACGGCGCAAGCCGTCAATCATCAAGTCAATGTCCGCCTTGCTCAAATTGAGCGCGGGCATGAAACGCAGCAGCGCAGGCCGCGGTGAGTTCAGCAGCAGGCCGGCATTGGCCCAGCCCGGCTCATGGATTAAGTTGTCACGCGCATGCGTTACCACCTTGGCCCCGATCTCGTCCTTGAGATCGAGCGCGCGCAAGAGGCCAATGCCGCGTTCGGCACCAAGCCCGAGTTCGCCCGACAGGGCAGTGAGCTGCGCCGACAGGTACGCTCCCATCGCCTTGACGTGATCGAGAAATCCCGGCTTGAGCATTTCGTTCAGAACCGCCACCCCCACTGCCGCCATCAAGGGGTTGCCGTTGTAGGTGCCGCCCTGATCGCCGTGCTCGAACACACTGGCACCCGTCTTCGCCAGCAGTGCGCCGAGAGGCACCCCGCCGCCGATGCCTTTGCCGAGGGTCATGATGTCTGGCTCCACTTTGTAGTGTTGATAGCCGAACAGGGTGCCAAGACGCCCCATGCCGGTCTGCACTTCATCGCAAATCATCAGCAATTTGTGTTTGTCGCACAACGCGCGCAGGCCGCTCATGAATTCTGGCGTGGCGCAGTTGACGCCGCCTTCACCCTGCACTGGCTCCAGCATCACGGCCACGGTTTTGTCGGTGATGAGTTTCTCGACCGACGCGAGATCGTTGAGCTCCGACTTGGGGAAGCCCGGCACTTGCGGCGCGAACATCACATCCCAGCCGGGCTTGCCCGAGGCTGACATGGTCGCGATGGTGCGGCCATGAAAACTGCCGACGGTGGTGATGATTTCATAGGCACCGTTCTTGTTTTTCTTGCCCCACTTGCGGGCCAGTTTGATCGCCCCTTCGTTGGCTTCGGCACCGCTGCTGGTGAAAAACACTTGCTGAAAACATGAGTGCTGCGTGAGCAATCGCGCCAGCGCGAGCGAGGTGTCGTTGTAGAAGGCCGGGCTGGGCGTGATGAGTTTGGGCGCCTGCGCCACCAGTGCGGCAGTGATGCAGGCAGGGGAATGGCCGAGCGAATTAACCGCCCAGCCCTGCACGAAGTCGAGATATTTTTTGCCGTTGTGATCCCACAGCCACATACCTGCGCCCTTGACGAACACCAGCTCGGGCCGTGGCGTGATGTTCATCAGGGTATTGACGGGAAAATCCTGGAAGTTCATGACAGTGATCCTTTGTGATGGGTGCGCGTGATGCGCACGGCATGGTCAATCAGTGGGAAGTGAATGTGCACAGAAAAGAGTGGACGAAATGGTAAGGCATAAACAAAAAGCCGCGCTTCTTGGGCGCGGCTTTCGATGAGGTGCAAACAGGCTCTGGTGAATCGTCATCGTCGCGCGCGCAATGCTGCTGCTCGCTTCATACGGCAGCCAATGCGTCGTGCAGCGCTGTTTGCTGCGGGGCCAGTCATCGTGAAAGTGAAGTCCATGCCTCGATTGTGGTTTCGCGATGCTGCCCTTGTCAACCGGCATTTCAAAATGGACAGTGAGCGATTTTGGTGCGTTGCTGCAATACAACAAAAATTAGTCGGTATTAGACTATCTGTTCGAGACAAATTGACGGTATGCTGCTTAGCAGCAATATGAGTCAAGGCGCGGTTGCGGCTTCGTCTCACAAAGATGGAACTGCGCAGCCGGGTCGCTCATTCACCGGAGTGAATCATGAGCAAACTAGTACATCAACTCACGGCTGCCGATCGCCCGCGCATCGTCAGTCATTTTCTGCAACTCGATGATGATGACCGGCGCCTGCGTTTCGGCACCGTGCTCGACGATGCAGGTATCCGCAGCTACTGCGACAAACTCGATTTCGACAGCGGGGCCGCGTTTGGCGTCTATGGCGCAGCGCTTGGGCTTGATGGCGTCGCCCATCTGGCGCTCTGGCAAGGCGCAGCTGAAGTCGGCTTGAGCGTGCTCGCCGGGGCGCGGGGCGCCGGCATCGGCGGCCTGCTGTTCGACCGCGCCGCCCTGCATGCGCGCAACTTGGGAATCGCTGAACTCTTCATGCATTGCCTGCGCGAAAACGAGGCGATTCGCCACATCGCGCGCCGGGCCGGCATGCGCATCGTCACCGAAGCAGGGGAGGCTGATGCCTACCTCGAATTGCCGAAGCCGACGCCGCTGACAATCGGGCAGGAACTGTACGAGCAGCAGTGTGCCCTGATCGACTGGACGCTGATGCACCAACTTGCGCAGGTGGAGCGTGCCGCAAAAAAGCCTATCGCGCGGCAGGCGCGCCGTCGAGTGCTGCCATCTTCGACTTCGCGAGCGGCGGGTTCTTCGAGAAATACGCGCGTATCCCCTTGAGAATGGCGTTCGCCATCTTCTCCTGATAGGCCTCATCGTTGAGGCGCTTCTCTTCCTCCGGGTTGCTGATGAACGCGGTCTCGATCAGGATCGACGGAATATCCGGCGCCTTCAACACCGCGAAGCCGGCCTGCTCGACATGCGCCTTGTGCAGCGAGTTGATGCCGCCGAGCTCGAGCAGCACCTGGCGGCCCAGTTTCAATGAGTCGTTGATCTGCGCCGTGGTCGAAAGATCGAGCAGCACTTTGGCAAGGTCTTTGTCGTGGGTGCCGAGGTTGACGCCGCCGATCAGGTCGGCATCGTTTTCTTTTTTTGCCAGCCAGCCGGCGGCGGAAGAGGTCGCGCCTTTTTCGGAGAGCGCAAACACCGACGAGCCTTTAGCCGTCGGCTTGATCCAGGCGTCAGCGTGAATTGACACGAACAAATCGGCCTGCACGCGCCGCGCCTTTTGCACGCGCACGTGCAGAGGCACGAAATAGTCTGAGTCGCGCGTGAGCATGGTGCGCATGTTGGGCTCGGCGTCGATTTTTTCCTTGAGGCGTTTGGCGACTGCGAGCGTGACGTTCTTCTCGTAAGTGCCGCGCCGCCCGACCGCACCGGGGTCTTCACCACCGTGGCCAGGGTCGAGAGCAATGGTCACGAGCCGCGCGACCACAGGCTTTATATCGCCCTTTGGTTCGCGCGGCTCGCCCATTCTCCCTGGTTGTTTGTCACCGGCATCGGATTTTTTGGTGTCGGCTGCTTTGGTGTCGGCGTGCTTGCTGTCGGCAGGTTTGGTGTCAGAGTCGCCCCTACCGTCGCTGCGCGCCTCGCTCTTGGTGTCAGCGCGCGTGTCCCCTTTGCCGTCCGTCTTTGCGTCAGGTTTCAGACCAGGTTTGGCATCACTCTTTGCCGACGCGCCGCTGCCGCTTTGTGCGCTCTGGGTGCCTTGACTCTTCGCCAACTCGGCAGCCGCTTTGTCTTCCATGCGCGGCAGCAGGTCCGCCGGAATTTCTTTTTTGTCGAGCAGCGCCATCAATGGGTCAGGCGCATTGAGCGGATACAAATCAAGCACCAGACGATGGCCGTATTCACCGATCGGCTTTAACGCAAACACTTGCGGATTGACCTCGGCCTTGAGGTCAAACACCAGACGCACCACGCGCGGCTTGAACTGCCCAGCGCGCACGCTGCCGATATAGGGATCGTTCGGATTGATCTTGGCCACCAACTCCTTGAGCTTGCCTGATAGCTCAAGGTCTTCGATATCGACCAC
>JANNCZ010000679.1:0-1940 GCA_031387185.1 Burkholderiales bacterium | reverse complement strand
CAGATGCGCTGGGCGGTACGGGTGCCGCGCGGCGCGCTTCATCATCGCGCCCACCGGGCCGTCGACAGGAATCGAGTAGAACTCGGGCAGGATGCTCTTGAACCAGTATTTGCCATCCTTGTCCGCATTGAGGCGGCCGCGTGCGAACAGCGCGTTGTCCTTGTCGGTGTATTGCACGTCGTAAATGCCGTCGCCGTCGGCCTGCCATACGTCGAGCAGTGCGTTGGGAATCGGCTTGCCATCAAGCCCGCGCACGGTGCCACGGATGAAGGCCGGCTCGCCGGCGGCGCCCACGGCGAGATCGTCACCGTTCTTGAACGTGGCCGCTTTATCGGTGTGGAAGGGTCCGAACACGGTGGCTTCGGTGCAGCCAGCCGGCTTTTGGTGATTGAGCGCGACCACCAGCATCGACAAGCCGAGCGTGTCAGAGAGCAGGATGAATTCCTGGCGCTTGTCGTTGCACTTTTGCCCGACGGCGGTGAGAAATTCGAGGCCTTGCATCCACTCGGCCTCGGTCAGTTTCACTTCGCGCGCGAAGTCGTGCAGATGATGGGTGAGACTGGTCATGATCTCTTTGAAGCGCGGATCGGTACAACCTTCTAGGCGGCGCAGGGCTTCTTGTGTGATGGTGTTTTGGTCGAGGTTCAGCATGAGAGTCTCCTTGAATGAGTCGTGCAGGGTTGAGCGATGCAGCGTGTCAGCGACGACACGCCTGGAAATAAATCTGTGTGGCAAACATTGTAGGGCGCGGATTCATAGCGGCCGCTGTGCTCATGCCGCGTGCTTCAAACCGAGTTGCGCGAGCATGCGTTTGCCCGACGCCAGCAATTCGGCCTGACGCGCCGGCACGTCAGGATGCAGCAGCTTGCCATGCCGCTTTTTCCATTGCCCGGCAATCATTACCGAGTCGATGTTGGCGAGACTGGTCTGCATCACCACGGCAGCCACCGGGTCGTGCACCGGCTGCATGTTCAGTTGCGTCGCGTCGATCAGCACGAGGTCAGCTTGTTTGCCGGGCGTGAGCGAGCCGATGCGGTCTTCCATGCGCAGCATTTTTGCCCCGCAAGTGGTGATCCACGACAGCGCTTCGCGCACCGGAATCGTCGAGGTACCGGGAATGGTGCCGTGCGCCGCCCGGTAGTCGGCGTTGTCGAGTGCGCGCTGCATCGCAAGGGCAATGCGCGCGACGGTAAACATGTCGCCTGACATCACCGATTCCAGATCGACTCCCAGCGTCGGCCCGGTGCCGAGTTTGAGCAAGCGCCCGGTGATCGGGTGGCCGTGACCCTGCGCCATTTCGTTCTCGGGCGTGAGCGAAAAGCTCATGCCGAGATCAACGAATTTTTTCAGTTGCGCATCCGACAGGTTGTTGCCGTGCACGATATTGATGTTGTCAGCCAACAGACCTGCTGCTTCAAGACGTTCCCAGCCATCCGGCGTCTTGGCCGCGCCGCCACCCTGGTGCATCGAGGCGATGAGGCCAAATTCACGTGCCAGCGCGAAATCGGACAGTGCGACATCCAGCGTCGAGTAGTGCGGGCCGAGAATCGCCAGGCCGAGCGTGACGAGACCATCTCTGGTCGGCAAGCGATGCTTGAGCAAACGCTCAACTTCATGCCGCGGATGGGGCACTTCCCAGAATGGTTTTTGCCCCGGCTTGGGATCGGGCTTGGGGCTGCCGTGAAAAAATGCGGCGCGAATGCCGGAAGCGATCAAGCCATCGATGCCCGCATCGGTGTGCGCGGGCGTCGGATTGTTATGACACCAATCGACCAGCGTGGTAGTCCCGCAGTTGATCTGGTTCAGCCCGCCCATCAGGTTGGCGATGGCGATGTCTTCGGGTTTGAACACCGTCGCCAGCCCGGCGTGCACGTGCTTGAAATATTCGAGCAGCGTCCAGTTGGCCGAGACGCCACGCAAGGCCGTCTGCCAGGTGTGCA
>JANNCZ010000618.1:0-2515 GCA_031387185.1 Burkholderiales bacterium | reverse complement strand
GCCTTGCGCGCTCACGGCGCCAGCGCGGCTCGCACGGCAGCGGCAGTTGCCAGCGCTTCTTGCTGTGTGCCGCCGAGCACCGTGATGTGACCCATCTTGCGCCCCGGCCGCGCCTGCGACTTGCCATAGAGATGCAGCTTGGCGGCACCGTGTTGCAACACCGCCGGCCAATCGGGCGCTTCGGTCAGATGCGTGCCGTGCCAGCTATCGCCGAGGATATTGAGCATCACTGCCGGCGTGTGCTGGCGCGTGTCGCCCAGCGGCAGACCGGCGAGGATGCGTGCCTGCTGTTCGAACTGGCTGGTGACACAGGCGTCGATGCTGAAGTGGCCGCTGTTGTGCGGGCGGGGCGCGATCTCATTGACCAGCAGGCTGTCATCGGTGAGCACAAAAAATTCCACGCACAACACGCCGATGTAATCGAGCTTGGCCGCGATCTTGAGCGCGGCTGCACGCGCTGCATCGGCCAGTGCAGCCGACACGCGCGCCGGCACCACGGTGGTGTCGAGTATGCCGCCTTGATGCGCGTTCTCGGCGACGGGGTAGGTCGCCACTGCGCCATCGCGCGCGCGCGCGACCACGACTGATAACTCCAGCTTGAGCGCCAGCATTTTTTCCAGCACGCAGGGTGCGTTGCCCATTTGTGCGAACGCCGTGCGCGCTTCGGCAGCGGAGGCGACACGTGCCTGGCCCTTGCCGTCGTAGCCGAGGCGCGCTACCTTCAGCACGCCGGGGAACAAATTGGCGGAGAGCGATTCGAGATCACTCTCATGGCGTACCACTGCGTAAGGCGCGACGCCCACGCCGGTGGAGGCGACGAACTCCTTTTCGCGAATGCGGTCTTGCGCAATCGCGACGCTTGCTGCTTGCGGGCTGACCGCGCAATGCCCGGCGAGAAATTCGAGCGCCTTGGCCGGCACGTTTTCAAACTCGGTGGTCACACCCTTGCACAGGCGCGCGAGTTCTTCAAGGCCTTGCGCGTCGAGATAGTCCTTGCGGATGTGCAGATCGGCGACAGTGCCGGCCGGGCTTTCGGTGCCGGGGTCGAGCACCGCGACCTTGTAGCCCATGCTCTGTGCGGCCATGCAAAACATGCGGCCCAACTGGCCGCCGCCCAACAGGCCGAGCCATGAGCCGGGGGGAATCGAGGTGCTCATGCAGGTGTGAACATCGTCTGATGTCCGTCAGCGCGCACCCTCAAACGCAAGGCCATGGCAGCCCGCGCTCAGGCTTTGGACTGCACGGCAGGCGGCAGCGTCATCGCCTGCGCGGCCTTGTTCTGGCGCAGGCGGAAGGTCTCAAGCCGCTTGGCCAACACGGCATCAGTGCGCGCCAGCATGGCTATCGCGAACAGCGCCGCGTTGGCGGCGCCCGCTTCGCCAATCGCAAATGTGGCGACCGGCACGCCCTTGGGCATTTGCACAATCGAATACAGCGAGTCGAGGCCCTTGAGATGGCGCGAGGGCACTGGCACGCCCAACACCGGCACAATGGTTTTTGCGGCGAGCATGCCTGGCAGATGCGCGGCGCCGCCCGCCCCTGCGATGATGGCAACGAGGCCGCGCGCGGCAGCGCTCTCGGCGTAGGAAAACATTTCATCGGGCATGCGGTGGGCAGAGAGCACCTGAAACTCGTGCGGCACGCCGAATTCTTCGAGCGCACGCACGGCAGACTCCATCACGTCCCAATCGCTGGACGAGCCCATGACGACGCCGACCAAGGGCTTCACCGCAGGGTGGGCGTTAGGCGCTGCGGCAGGTTTCGCAGCGGCCTGCACCCCCGGTGCCCCAGCGGATTTGGCAGCATCACTCATTGCAGATCCGCTCCAGTCAAGCGTTTCAGGGCTTCGCGGTATTTTTCACCAGTGCGTTGCGCCACATCAGCCGGCAAGGGCGGTGGCGGCGGGCGCTTGTCCCAGGTCAGCGTTTCGAGATAGTCGCGTACGAATTGTTTGTCAAACGACGGCGGGCTGATGCCCACTCGATACTCCTCGGCCGGCCAGAAGCGCGACGAATCGGCAGTCAGCACTTCATCCATCAGCGTGAGCGTGCCATCGGCATCGAGGCCGAATTCAAACTTGGTGTCGGCGATGATGATGCCGCGCGTCGCCGCATATTTGACAGCCTCTTCGTACAGGTTGAGGCTGATGCTGCGCATGCGCCCGGCAAGCTCGCCACCGATGGTTTGCACCACTTGATCGAAGGTGATGTTCTCGTCGTGATCGCCGAGTGCAGCCTTGGCCGCGGGCGTGAAGATCGGCGTGGGCAAACGCTCAGCCTGCCGCAGACCCGGTGGCAACGCCACGCCGCACACGGCACCGCTGGCTTGATAGTCCTTCCAGCCCGAGCCGATCAAGTAGCCGCGCACCACGGCTTCGACCAGCAGCGGTTTGAGTTTCTTCGCCACCACTGCGCGGCCACGCACCTGCTCTACTTCATCGGGCGCCACCACGCTCTCAGGCGCGATGCTGGTGAGGTGATTGGGGACGAGCTTGGCGAGACGGCCAAACCAGAAA
>JANNCZ010000602.1:0-2821 GCA_031387185.1 Burkholderiales bacterium | reverse complement strand
GGCCGGCATGCCGCGCATCTTTGATGCGTTTGCCGCACGCGGTGTCACTGCCAGCACGGCCTGCAACGCCGGTGTGATCGACGCCTACCCGCAAGCCGCCGAAGCGATGCGTGCCGCCAAGTGGGAGTTCATCGGCCACGGCATGCACCAGAAATCGCTCAACCATGCGGTCGGTGGCAATACGCCGGATGAGGCAGCGCTGATCAAAGCCTGCCTCGACAAAATCGCCGACTTCACCGGCGAGCGCCCGCGCGGCTGGCTCTCGCCTGGTCTGCGCGAAACCTATGACACGCCCGACATCCTCAAGGCCTGCGGCCTCGACTACGTATGCGACTGGGTGATCGACGATCTGCCCGACTGGATGACCACCAAGGACGGCCCTTTGATCGCGATGCCCTACAACCTGGAAATCAACGACAGCATCATCTACGCCGTGGAGAAGCATTCCTCGCCCGAGATGTATCAGCGCCTCGCCGACACCGTGGCCGCGTTTGAGCTGGAGATGAAAGGCGAACCTCGCGTCCTCGCCGAAGCGCAACCGCGCGTGCTCGCGCTGGGCCTGCACCCGCACTTGATCGCGGTGCCGCACCGCATCGGCTATCTGCACAAGATGCTTGATTTGTTGCTGGCGCGTGATGACGTCGTGTTTGTGCAAGGGCGGCAGATTGCCGACTGGTTTGGCAGCGTCAGTCCTGCCGCAGTCTGATGATTTCAATTCCACGCGGCCTTGCAGGCTGCTTGTATCGCATTGAATAAAGCAATGCATTGAATCGAACAATTTTTTAATCGGAGAACAAGAATGGAAACAGGTCTCAAAGGCAAGTCAGTCCTCATCACCGGCGGCTCGAAAGGCATTGGCCTCGCGTGCGCCAAAGCATTCGCTGCGGAAGGCGCCAACCTGCACATTGCCTCGCGCGATGCGGCCAAGCTGGCCGAGGCGAAAGCCGAGATTCTGAAAATGGCCAAGGTAGACGTCACGATTCATGCGTGTGACTTGTCCAAGCCCGGCTCGGCAAAAGCGCTGGCCGCTGCGGCCGGCGTGCCCGACGTGCTGGTCAACAATGCCGGTGCCATCCCCGGCGGCTCGATTGAGACCATCGACGAAGCGCGCTGGCGCGAGTCGTGGGAGCTCAAACTCTTTGGCTACATCAACCTCACGCGCGAAATGCTGACGCCGATGATGCAGCGCAAGAGCGGCGTCATCGTCAATGTGATCGGCATGGCCGGTGTCAAGCCGAGCTTTGACTACATCTGCGGCGCGACGGCCAACGCGGCACTCAATGCCTTCACCAAAGGCGTCGGCGCCGGTTCGGTCAACCACGGTGTGCGCGTGCTGGGCGTCAACCCGGCTGCCACGCGTACTGACCGCATCATTACGCTGACCAAGGCGCGCGCCAAAACCACCTTCGGTGACGAGTCGCGCTGGGAAGAGTTGCTCGCCAACATGCCGTTTGGCCGCGTCGCCCATGCGGAAGAAGTGGCCGACACAGTGGTCTACTGCGCGTCAGATCGCGCTTCTTACCTTAGCGGGATGATGATCGATATCGATGGTGGTGGCTTGTATCGCTGAAGATATCCGCGGCTCAACGCGCCGCGCCTTGAACGATGCCTGCGCATCACAGGTGCCGCTGCGGTATCCGGCAATGGGCGATGTAGCCAGTACCAAACAGCGTGCTGCACATCGAAAATTCGACTACATGCGGCAGCAGCGTGTCCCACGGTGCATCGAGTGCGGCGTAGTTGCCGTTGTATGACTGGTTTTGGCGGCGCGCAATCCAGCGTAGCGGCCATGCCCACTTGGGCGGGTACTTCATGCCCGCCACCGCGATGTGCGCACCGGGTTTGAGCTGACGCATCAAGTTGACCACGGCTTGTGGTGAGCGCAGGATGTCGTGGGTGTAGTTGAACAAGGCAGCGTCAAACAAGGCCGCATCGGCAGGGGGGACGATGTTGCTGTGGGCGCTGCCCCGCGCATTTTCTGTAGTCAACTGCGCGTCTTCGACTGCTGCTTCGATCACGCGCACGTTGCGCCAGCCGGCGGCAGCAATGCGCGCGCGTGCCAGCGCCGCCATGTCGGGGCTGTGTTCGATACCGGCGATCTCGCCCTGCGCGCCGACGGCACTGCGCAACAGTTCGAAGCTCAAGCCGGTGCCGCAGCCCACGTCGATGACCCGCTGACCGGCCTGCAATTGCAGAAGCGCGATGGTGCGGACGCGAATCTGCCAGGTGCGGCGCGCCGAGGCGTCATAACCGGCGGCCTTGTCGCGATACTTGGCGATGGATACCGCCCGGTGCTCGGGCGCAGTGAAGGGGCGGCCGTAGCGGTCTGGCATGGCATCAGTCCCGGTGGCTGGCTGTCCCGCCCGCCAGCCGTTGCGCGCCGCAATGGCAATTGGACTGGCGGCTGCCAATCAAGGAGAACGCAGAATGGGAAATGTCAGCCTGACGCAAATGCGGCTCCTGAAGCGGAAAAATAATGCGAGTTCAACACATTCGAGGTCGGCATGCTGCGCGGAACCAGTGCGGTAGTGGAGACGACGTATTCGTTACGGGCGGCGCGCGGGTTCAGATGCATTGTGCGCAGCGCCAGTTGCCGGCCCTGTGGTGCATCTGCCGGCCCATTCCGCACCAGGTGAGGGGAGTGCCGGCCTACAATCAATGTCTGCGCAATTGACACCATTGACACCGTTGGTTGCATTGATTGAGCGGCTCAACCCGGATAAGGATCGCCTCGGCATGCAACGGAGAGTGTTTCTGCAAGGCGCAGGTGCTGCGGGATTGACGGCAGCGGCCAGCCGGTTGACCGCGCAAACGATCAAGC
>JANNCZ010000578.1:0-2017 GCA_031387185.1 Burkholderiales bacterium | reverse complement strand
CGCGAGTTCATCGGCACGCTCGATATTCCCATCGATGCCAAGCGCCGATTGATCAAGCTCACGCCGCGCACTTATGTTGGCAAGGCGGCGGCACTCGCCAAGCAGGTGTGAGCTTGCAGCGCTGGCACACGCTGGCCGTGGCGCTTGCGTGGGCTTGTGCCGCCGCCAGCTACAGCGCCAATACGGCTGCGCAAGCGGCGGGCGGTGAGCTGCCGCCTGATGTAGAGGCAGCCGCGCCAGCGGTCGTGTCAGCGCCAGCCTCATCCAGTCTTCCGTCAAGGGACGTGCCGGAAACCGTTGGTACAAGCGCCTCTACAGTCGATGCATCGCCAAGACCCGCTCCAGGAGCGGCTGAGCAGCCGTTGGCAGGTGCGGAAAGACCCGCGGTAACTCCCCGGATAAATCCCGTAGTCAAGCCAGCTGCAATTCCCGCTGCAGATTCTGCGGCAGATACCGGCCGCATTGCCAATCCCGGCCCCAGCCCGGCACGCGCCACGCCGCCAAGCGCACGCGACCTCGGCCCGATCACGCGCCCGCTGGTGCGCGTTGGCGACGAATGGATCTACCGGCGTGTGAGCGGCGCCAGCAGCGCGCTGCTGCGCCAGCGCGTCACGCAGGTGGATTTCGACAGCATTTCCCTCATCACCGAACTCGCCAGTTCCACAGACACCACCACAGCGGTGTACAACCGCGAATGGGGCCTGCTCGGCAGCGGCTACAACACCTACGCCCCGGCGCTCGCCTATTACGCGTTCCCGCTCTATCCGGGCAAGCGCTGGCGCATCGATTCAGCAGTGAGCAATTTCGGCGCGGGGCAGACCGGGCGCATTGAGGGCGAAGGGGTGGCCGTGGGTTTTGAAGAAGTCGATACGGCAGCGGGCAAATTCATCGCGCTCAAAATAACAGCCTCGTTTGAGACCGGTGATCCGGGCGATGCGGCCTACCGCGTCAAGGTGCGTGAGACGCATTGGTATGCGCGTGACGTGTTGCGCACCGTCAAGGTGGAGTCGGAAACGCAAGCGGGCAGTGATCCACCGCGCCGCGAGACGATTGAACTGGTGAAGTTCAAGATCGAGTAACGCGGTTCACGAGCGCCTCTTGAATTGCGCCCTCAAAATTCGACGCGTATCCCCGCCGCCAGCGCGCGTCCCCCCAGTGGCACTGTCTCGCGCAGGATGGACGTGGCTAGACGTGCTTCACGGTTGGTCAGGTTGGTTACACGCAGCCAACCTTCCATGCGCGTGGGGCCAGCCGGCAAACGGAATGTACCGAACGCATTCCACAGCGTGTAGCCCGCAGTGGCGGTGTCACCCGCCGGCACGCGCGTTTGTGCTGCCGTGCGCGTGGTCTCCAGCTTGACGCTCCATTGGCCCGTGGCGTAACTCAATGCCGCACCGGCACGCGCCGCAGGAATGCGCGGCAGCGGTTCACCAGTGGCGAGGTTGGTGGCGCTGACCGCATCAGCCTTGAGTTCGAGATAGAGCGTGCCGGGCCGTTCCAGCAAGCGCAAGCGCGCCTCTGCCTCAAACCCCGCGAAGCGTGCCGGTGCCTGGCGAAATTGCAATTCGCGGAAGCGGCCGGCGGCGTTGATCGTGCCGTCTTCGTCGCGGTTGCGGCCGGTGGCAAACCCGGTGATGTAGTTCGAGAACTGGTTGCGGTACACCGACACCGACGCCGAATGTGGCCCGGCGCGCCATTTCACCGCCGCGTCGATACCGTCGGACTTTTCCACGCCGAACGCCGCGCTGCCCAGCTCGTAGGTGCCAGTCGCCGCGTGCGGGCCGTAGGCGAACAATTCAGAATAGGTGGGCGCACGTTCGGTGTGTGAAAAGTTGGTACTCAAGCCGAACGGCCCGAGGGGATAAAACACGCCGGCCGAGGCACTGCCCGCGTTGAAGCCCTTGTCCTGTGCGCTGGGGAAGCGCGACAAACCGGTGGATGCATCGAGCAGCGCGATGTCTGCACTGGCGCTGACGCGCGTGCGCTCGACGCGCGCGCCAGCGTTGATTTTGCCCGC
>JANNCZ010000570.1:0-3206 GCA_031387185.1 Burkholderiales bacterium | reverse complement strand
CGACGCTGCGCCTTCCCTCTACCCACTCAAGCAAATGCGCTTCATACGAAATACCGCTTTGCGTCACCGCATGCGCAAGCGAGGATGCAAATCGGGCGGTGTCCAGTGCGGGTACATCGACTTCCGGCAGTGCAAACGGGGTATTCGTGCGCAACGATGGGGTGGTGGGCAGGGTCGCCGCGAGCGCGCGTCCGAGCGCGCCGATGCGGACCGTGCTGCCCTGTGGGGCGCCGCTTGCCAACGTATCAGTCAGTGTTGCAGCCACCACGGGGGCAGAGAGTACGCCGGCAGATCGTTTCGGCAGCGCCATATCGGCGAGCACGCCGCCCGCACCGGCGGCGTGCCTCGTGCTGGCTTGTGAATTTGGCGCGGCGAGTGTGCCAGTCTGGGCAGCATTCAGATTGGCGACTGTATCGCGCATCAACGCTTGCACGGCTTCCACTCGCGACGGCGCGGCGAAGGTGAGCGCAGCGAGTGCATTGGCGGAGGCAGGCATGATGGCGGTTGCGCAGGCGTAGCGTTGGCGGCGTGTGATGCTGCCTAGCCGGCCAGCGGCGGCGGGGGCGAAGGCGGGTTGCCGTAGGTGCTGCGCACCATCCGATCAAGGCCAGTGCTGCGCAGCAACTGCTCGAGGCCGCGCAGCCAGCTTTGTGTGAGGGAGCGGATTTCGGCGTCGTGGGCAAGAATGCGTCGCAAGATGTGGATGCGGTCGCGGTTCGCGGCAGCATCGGCGCGCAACTGCGCTTGCGCTTCGATTGCCTGCAATTCACGAATCTGCACCGCGCACGCCTGCTCGGCAAGCACCAAATCCTCCCAGGCACCGGAGCGGGCAGCATCGAGCATGCTTGCGCTGCTCGTGGCAATCGCTTCGTAACGTGGGAGCAACAGCGCGCGCGGGCTCATGCGTGCGCTCCAAGCGGTGCGCGCGGGCTCATGCGTGCGCTCCAAGCGGTGCGCGCGGGCTCATGCGCCTGCTCCTGCGTGCACATTGGCATCTGTGGTACCCGGCCGCTTCGCGGCTTGCATGGCCGGTACAGCGTTAGCCACTGGACTGCCAACACGGCTGCCAACCGTGCCGGTAGACGTGCGCTTGGCGATCTCTTGCCATGCGCCGCGCAAATCCTTGAGCAGGCCCTGAACTTCGGCCAGTGGTGCTGCGTCGACGGCGAGACTGGCGGACAGGATGCGCCGCGTCATGTAGCCATACAGTTCCCGCAGATGCTGGGTGATTTCGCCGCCGTTTTCGTCCAGCGCAGCAGAGAGACCTTCGTCAACGATGCGCACGGCACGTGAAATGGCGGCCTGCCGCGCGCTGCGGTCACCGCTCTTGAAGTGCGCCTGCGCCTGGGTGAGCGCGTCAATCGCGCCGTCGTACAGCATCACAATCAAACTCACAGGATCGGACGCCGCCGCACGGGTTTCGAGACCGATATCGCGGTAGGTGCGGGTGGCATTTTGGTAAGCGCTGAACATGGCGTGTCTCGCAGTAATGGGCTTGTCTTGCTTAACGGCATGCGGTGCAAAAGCTTGATGGTGGCAGCCGGTGTGCGAGATGGTGCTGCCGCAGTGTGGTTAGGGGCGCTGCGGTCTACGCAGTGCGTTGTGCCTGCAGCGCCGCCAGTTGCTGGGCCAGATAAGTGCTGGTGGTGTTCATGCTCGACAACATGCTGTCGAGCGCGGTGTACTGGCGCCGCAGGCCGGATTCGACGCGCGTCAAGCGCTCGTTGAAGCGGTCTTGCTGGCGTGTGATGTCCTGCACGCTGCGCGTGAGGCCGTCACTGCGGCTGGCAAAGGCACCATGGTTCTTGAGACTGGCGGTGACCAGGCTGCTGACCCGGCTTGCGTAACCACGGTTGAAGTCGACCTGGCCTAACGTACCAGTAGCAGTGGTAGTGATGTTGAGCGCCAGGCCTGCCGTTGTCTTGAGGGTGCGCCCGCTGCCAGCGGCACTGCTGCCGCCAACGGTACCCGCAACATCGAGCCCAGCGTCGGAGACCGGTGCCACGCCAAACAAGTCCGCAGCTGCATTGCCACTTGGCGCGGTAACGCTGGAGGCGCTGCCGTAGGCATCGGATTGCACAGTGAGCATGCCGCCGCTGGCACTGACTGCGACTGTGACATTGGCTGCACGCCACGCGGCGCTGCCGTTGAGGCGTGACTGCACCTCAGCGGCGAGCGCGGATGCGGTGTAGGTACCTGGGGCGAGCGTGACGCTGGCGCTGACCCCGTTAGCGGTCAGGCCGAGCGTGTCGTTGACGCCGCTGCTGATCGTGAGGTTGGCGGCAGCGTTGCCGGTGAGCGCACCGCGGGTCGCGGCTTGTGTGATGTTGACCGCATAGCTGCCAGCGGGAGTGCTGTCACTGGCGCTGGCAAATTGCACGCGCGCATCGCTTGCCACGCCAGTCGCAGCAAACAAGCGTGCGAGGTTGGCATTGGGATTGGTGAACTGCTTGTTGAATACGGCGGGGTCGAGTGCGAGCGCGCCATTCTGTTGAAACGACAGGCCGATCTGCGTGAGCGAAGTGGGGCTGCCAGTCAAGCCGGGAATCGCACTGGTGAGCGCACTCTTCAATGCCGTCATCAGTTCGCGCGCCGTCGCATCACCAGACAACAAACCACCAGCGCGGGTCTGCGCGTTGAAGCCCGTCAGCGTTCTGATCGAGGACTGAAAGCTGTTGTAGGTGGCCACCAGCGCGTCGAGTGCATTCTTCACCTGGGCCGGATCGGGCGCCACAGTGACCGTGACCGGCGTGCCTGCGGTCGGTTTGACCAGTGTCAGGCTGACGCCACTAATGGTGTCATCGATGGTGTTGGCCGGTTTGGTGACGCTGATGCCGTCGATCTTGAGCAAGGCGTCTTGCGCGGCGGACTTTTGCTCCAGATTTTTTCCGGCGCCCGCCACGGCGGCGGGATCGTACGCTAGTTGGGACAGACCGCTGGTGTCGGTGTGGGTGGCATCGCTATCGTTGACGGTGATGCGCAGGCTGTTGGCCGCGCCAGTGCTGCCACTGCTGATCGCGAGCCGGTAACCAGTTCCGTCATTGATGATACTGGCGCGCACGCCGGCGTTGGCGGCGTTGATGGCGTCGCGCACGCCGCCCAGCGTGTTCTGTCCGGCGCCGATGGACACTGCGATGGCCGGCTGATTGCCGTTGGGCGTGAAACTGCCGCTGGCGAACGTGCCCAGTTGAATGTTGAGTGTGCCG
>JANNCZ010000550.1:0-2651 GCA_031387185.1 Burkholderiales bacterium | reverse complement strand
GCCTGCGCGCGGTCGCGCCGGTTGAGCTCTAGCACCTCGCCGACAATGCGATCCAGGCGTGCCGCATTCTCGGTAATGATGCGGGTCAGGCGCGCGCCGCTCTCGCCGGTCTCCTCGCGCAACAGCTCCGCCGCATGGTTGATGGCAGAGAGTGGATTGCGGATTTCATGCGCGATGTTCGCGGTCAGGCGCCCCAATGCTGCGAGCTTGGCCTGTTGCGCATGCTCACGCAGCTTGTTGGTGTCTTCCAGAAAAATCACCAGATCGCCCTGCTCTTCCCCCGCTGCATCGTGCATGCGTATCTGCAACTCGCGGCCGGCGATGCGCAGCGACGGACTGGCGGGCCCGCTGACAGTGCGCCAACGCATAGCTGCGTCGGCGAGCCCGCCCGCTAATTCACGCAACGAACGTCCGGTGAGGTCTGACTGGCCGAGCAGACGCTCCGCCTCGGGATTGGACAGGCTGACCCGCCCATCCGCTGTGACCGCCAGCACACCGCTCGGCATGTCGCGAATCACCAGGCGGTTGATTTCAAGCTGGCTGCGCAGGTCGGCAGAGCGCTTGCGCACCAATTCTTCGTTGAGCACCAGACGCCGCGCCAGGCGGTTAGTCACCAGGGACACCGCAAAGCAACCCGCCGCCATCAAGCCGGACGGGAAGTAGTCGGTGAGACCCGTATCGAATTGCAGCACCCACCACGTGTTCTCCACCAGCAACGCGAACGTGGCCAGCGAGGCGAAGAACAGCGACATGCGCCCGCGCGAGACCGACGCCGCAGCGGCGAGTGGCATCAACAGCAAAATGCCGAGCCCCGAGCGAATGCCGCCGCTTGCGTGCAGCAGCAGCGCGACCACCACGATGTCGGTTACCGCCTGCACGGCAAGGTGGGCGGCAAACACGGTGCGCACGCGCTTCAAGGCCCAGCCAAACGCGAGCGACAGGCAGAAGTAGGTAATGACAGTCTGGTAGAACAGCGTGGGATTGGACGCGCCAAACACACGTCCGTCGCGGTAAATCAGGATCGCTGCCAGCAACACACCAGCCAGCACCATGCGCGACAGATTGAACAGTCCCAGCGATTTCCAGAACGCTTCGGGCACATCGTCCGCGGCAGTGGCGGTGCGGCCGTCTGCGCGCCATGCCGTTGCAGCCTGGGGTGCGGTGGGTGAGGTGATGGCGGCGGCAGGCTGGCTCATCGCGCCTCATCCCTGGCCAAGGCGCGATGTTCGCCGCCACAGTAATGCTTGCCCGACGCACCCTGCACCGCCTCGCATTGCGGCACATTGACGTTGCAGCGCACGCACGCGACCATTTTTTCGCCCTGCAGGGTGCTCGCCGCTCCCGCTGCACCCTGCGGCTGCGCGTTGGGATCGCCATCGGCAGGCGCGCCACCGCGCGCTGCGCCATCCGCCACACCGCTGCTGCGCCCGCCACGCTGTGCCAGTGCCTTGTGGCGCAGCCAGAACACCGCCACCACCACC
Source organism: Burkholderiales bacterium (assembly GCA_031387185.1). Lineage (GTDB taxonomy): Bacteria > Pseudomonadota > Gammaproteobacteria > Burkholderiales > JAEUOS01 > CANJDH01. The sequence continues at coordinate 1,170 of JANNCZ010000550.1, read as the reverse complement.
AGCAAGATGATGAGAATGACCTTGCCCATCACACCCGCCCCAGCACCACTTCGACCACAAAGCGGCTACCGACATACGCCAACAGCAGGGCTGCGAAACCGGCAAAGGTGCCATTGAGTGCGGTGCGCCCGCGCCAGCCATACACCAAGCGCCCCAGCAGCAGGACACCAAAAATCAGCCACGCCAAAATGCCGAACACGGTCTTGTGGTCCAAGCGCAGGGCGCGGCCGAAAATTTCTTCAGAGAACACGATGCCGCTGGCCAGCGTCAGCGTCAGCAGCACGAATCCGGCGGCCAGCATCTGGAACAGCAAGCGCTCCATGGTCAACAACGGCGGCATGCCCATCGGTGCCATGGATCCCTCCAGTGTCCGAGACGCCCGCAGCCCTCCCGGCACCCCGGCTTCACGCACGTCACCGCGCCGCCGGTGCAGGCGCCGCTCGACCACCATCATCAGGACCGCGTGCGCGGCAGCAATCGCAAAAAAGGCATAGGCCAGCATGGCGATGAGCACATGGGCCACAAATGCCGGGGCCTGCGCTTGGGCAGTCAGCGCCGCACCGCCGAACAGCGCGGGCAGCGCGGCCGACACCGCCGCTGGGGGCAGCACCAGCGCCGGCATGCCTTCAAGGCGATGAATCAGACTTTCGATGCCGTAGAAGATCAGCGCCAGCAGCGCCATCATCGACAGCGCGTGGGCAAAGCCAAACCGAAACTGGCCGCCGCCCAGCACCGCATCCGCCAGCAGCACCGCATGAAGCGCGACAGCGGCAGTCAGCAGCGCCCGCTCCCACCATTGAAATCCGAGGTTATCTGTAAAAAACCGTTGGTGGGAGCCATTCTCCAAGGCGTGTACGTTTTTCCAGCGGGTGCGCCAGAAGTGCCAAGCGAGGCCTGCGTACAGCATCACCACGAGGCCGTGGAGTAAAATCGAACCCATCCAATGATTGTAGTGCAAGCATGTTAGACAACCTGTCCGGCCGCCTCTCGAAGGTGGTCAAAACCCTGCGCGGCGAAGCGCGTCTCACCGAGGCCAACACGGCCGAGATGCTGCGCGAAGTGCGCATGGCCCTGCTTGAGGCCGACGTCGCCCTGCCGGTGGTGCGCGACTTTGTGGCGCGCATCAAGACCCAGGCCGAGGGGCAGGAGGTCGTCGGTTCGCTCACCCCC
>JANNCZ010000546.1:0-2778 GCA_031387185.1 Burkholderiales bacterium | reverse complement strand
CCGCCAAACGACATGGTGCCAAAGCACAGTTCGGAAACCTGGACACCGGTGCGGCCGAGAGGCTTGTGTTTCATGCGTCACTCCAGGGTAAATGAATCCGGGGAAGGCACGAGTGTACGGGAACGGCGTTGCTCTTTACATTCTTGCGGTCAAGGATTGCAAGCTGCAAACCGCGCTTGGCTATGTGACTGGCAAAGCGCCGAACGACAAGGCATTTCGCACGGCACTCGATGAAGAACTGGCACGCATGGAGAACTTCTTGCGGGTCACGCGCAGCCTGGAGATTCACGCAGCGAGCAGTTGTCTGAGTACGTAGGGCATTATTCCGCCATGCTTGTAGTAATCAACCTCGATGGCGGTATCGATACGCAATGTCACCGTGACATTGCGCCGTACTCCGCTGTCGCCGTTGATCACCAGCCGGGCCTCGCTCAAGGGCGTAATGGGGCTGTCGAGTATGACGTCTATGGTTTCGTCTCCCCTGATTCCCAATGATTCCCAGGTGTCGCCGCCTTTGAACTGCAGCGGCAGCACACCCATGCCGACCAGGTTGGAGCGGTGGATGCGCTCGAAGCTCTTTGCGATCACCGCTCTGATACCGAGCAGGGCGGTGCCCTTGGCGGCCCAATCGCGCGACGAGCCGGTACCGTATTCCTCGCCACCAAACAGCACCGTGGGCGTGCCGCCGGCGAGGTATTGCATCGCAGCGTTGTATAGGAACATTTTTTCGCCGGAGGGCTGGAACAGGGTCAAGCCGCCTTCTTCGCGCGTGCCATCGGCCGCTGCGGGAATCATCAGATTCTTGATGCGCACGTTGGCGAAGGTGCCGCGCATCATCACCTCGTGGTTGCCGCGCCGCGCACCGTAGGAATTGAAGCCGGCCTTGGTGACGCCGTGCTCGATCAGGTATTCGCCCGCAGGTGTGGTGTCCTTGATCGAACCAGCCGGCGAAATGTGGTCGGTGGTGATCGAATCGCCGAACAAGCCGATGATGCGGGCACCGATGACACCGGCGGCGGCGCCGCCGACCCTGTCGTCGAGATCAGGCGGTTGCAGCGTGAAAGTCGAGAAGAACGGCGGCTCCGCAATATAGGTGCTCTTCGGCCAGTTGTAGAGCTGGCCGGTCACACCGTGGATGTTCTCCCACAACTGACCCGGCTCGGTATTGATCTTTTCGTAATTGGCACGGAAGGCTTTGCCATTGGTCGCGAATCTCATCAATGCGTCGATCTCGTCGCTGGCCGGCCAGATGTCGCCGAGGTAAATGTCTTTCGGCTTGCCATGTTTGTCACGCCCCGTGCCGACGGGTTGTGTCATCAAGTCCACCGTGACATTGCCGGCAATAGCGTACGCGACCACCAGCGGCGGCGAGGCAAGGAAGTTGGCCTTCAGGTTGGGATGGATGCGTGCTTCGAAATTGCGGTTGCCCGACAGCACCGCCGCGCACACCAGGTCGTTGTCGATGATGGCCTGATTGAAGGCGGGCGTGAGGTCGCCGGCGTTGCCGATGCAGGTGGTGCAGCCGTAGGCGGCGACGTTGAAGCCGAGCTTTTCAAGATAGGGCAACAGGCCCGCTTTACCGAGGTATTCGGTGACGATGCGCGAGCCCGGCGCCAGAGAGGTCTTGACTCTGGCGTTGATCGAGAGTCCAGCCTCGACCGCTTTTTTGGCGAGCAGGCCGGCGGCCAGCATCACGCCAGGGTTAGAGGTGTTGGTGCAAGAGGTGATGGCGGCGATCAGCACGTCGCCATTGCGGATGGTTACGCCATCGCCCGCAGCATACGACTTGCCCAGTTTTTCGGCGGGCTGATTGAAACCATTGTCGGAAATCGGCAGCGAAAACAGCTCGGTGAATTTTTTCGACAGAGCGGTAATTTCGATGCGATCCTGCGGGCGCTTCGGCCCCGCAAGCGAAGGCGCAACCGTGGAGAGGTCGAGCTGGACCACCCTGGTGTAGTCGATATCGCCCGCCTGCGGCACGCCGAACAACTGTTGCGCCTTGAAATAACCCGCAAAAGCAGCGATCTCGGCCTCGGTGCGTCCCGTGCCTTTGAAATAGGCGATGGTCTTTTCGTCCACCGGGAAGAACCCGACTGTCGCGCCATACTCGGGCGCCATGTTGGCAATGGTGGCGCGGTCGGGCAGGGCAAGCGTGTGCGTACCCGCGCCGAAAAACTCGACGAATTTGCCAACCACCTTTTCACGCCGCAAGATTTCGGTGACGGTGAGCACAAGGTCGGTGGCGGTAACGCCTTCTCGCAGCTTGCCGGTCAATTCAAAACCGACCACATCAGGCATCAACAGGTAGACCGGCTGACCGAGCATGGCGGCCTCGGCTTCGATGCCGCCGCAGCCCCAACCGACCACTCCGATGCCGTTGATCATGGTGGTGTGACTGTCGGTACCGACGAGTGTGTCGGGATAGCAGACACCATCCTTTTCAAACACGCCGCGTGCCAGGTATTCGAGATTGACCTGGTGCACGATGCCGAAGCCGGGCGGTACCACGCGGAAATTGTCGAAGGCCTGCATGCCCCACTTCATGAACTCGTAGCGCTCCTGGTTGCGCCTGAATTCGAGCCGCATGTTGAGGTCGAGCGCGTCTTTGCTGCCGTAGTAGTCGACCATGATCGAGTGGTCGACAACCAGGTCAACCGGCACCAGCGGCTCAATCAGTTTCGGGTCGCGGCCCTGCTTCAGAGCGGCGCTGCGCATGGCTGCGAGGTCCGCCAGCAGCGGCACGCCGGTGAAGTCCTGCAGCACCACGCGCGCGACCAC
>JANNCZ010000363.1:0-3079 GCA_031387185.1 Burkholderiales bacterium | reverse complement strand
TTCCTGATACGCGCTGCGGCTGCGGGAATTCCCCTGCTCGATGATTCCCTCGACGATTTCGAGCGCGAACGCGGCCTGTTGTGATCTTCAGCAACACCACGCCGTTCATCGCCTGCGCATTTTCCAATTGAGTGACAAATTCGAGTAGCATTCAACTCAACCTCACACGCACTTCTGCGAGGAGCATAGCCATGACCGCCTCTGTGAAATCTCTCGGCATTGACCGCCTCAACGTGGATGAACGTTTGTCTCTCGTCGAAGAAATCTGGGCTTCAATTTGTGCAGAGTCAGGAAATTTTTCACTGACCAAAGCGCAACGTGCAGAGTTGGAGCGCCGCGCCGCTGACGATGACGCCTATCCAGATGACGTAGTTCCCTGGGACGAGGTCAAAGCCTCGATCCGCGCGCGCATCGCGCGATGACGCTGCGTATTGTCTATCGCAAAGCGGCGAAGGCAGAGCTTGACGAAGCGATTCTTTACTACGAACGCCAGCGAACCGGAGTTGGCGAAGAGCTGCTAAGCGAAATTGATCAAGCCGTGATGCGCGCCGCCGCCCACCCGGAGCACTTTCCCGTGGTGTTCGACAATATCCGCCGCGCGCTTGCCAAGCGATTCCCGTATACGGTTTTTTTCAGGGTACGCGGCTCGGCGCTGGTGGTGTTGGCGGTCTTGCACGGCCGCCGTGATCCGGCGGTTTGGCAGCGGCGGGCCTGAGCATCACGCCAGTAGTACCCGCATGGCGTCCGGCCTCACGCAGCAAAAATTCGCATCGCTCCCCGGCGTCTCTGCGAGCCTTGCAGGAATGGGAGCAGGGGCGCAAGAATCCTTCGGGGGCGGCGCGTACGCTGTTGAAAATTGCCGGCACCAATCCGAAGGCGTTGCTTGCTGTGGCGGATGATTAGCGTCGCGACGCAGCGGAATTTCGGAAGGGTGATGGCGGGTAAGCGTTGGTGGACAAGGGTTTCGGCGTGCCGATGGCCTGAGAGGCGCATGGAATGGACTTCTTCGGCCTTCAGCCCGGATCTAAATGATTGTTCAAGCCAGCGTATTCAACGCGCAATCTCAAAAGGATGCACCTGAATCTCGGCGTCAGGGAACGACGCAACCAGCTTCAGTTCACCACCCAGCGCCTTGACGTAATCGCGCAAGGTGCTCACATACATGTCCTCACGGCGTTCCAGTTTTGAGATGGCCGCCTGCTCGACTTTCATGACTTTGGCCACGTCAACCTGCGTCACATCGCGGCTCTTGCGCAACTCCTGAAGCTGCATTTCGACGAGCGTTGCTTCGGCGCGCGCCGCCGAGCGCGCTTGCGCCGCAGGGGACATTTTGGCGCGCAGTTCGCGAAACTTTTTAGCCATTGAGCAGCCCTTCCTTTTTGAGGTAGCGAGGTGCGTGTCGTAAAGCCGGTCGGCCACCGCTCTTAGTGCCGCCGCAAATTATCGCGCATCACATCCCACTCGGACTTTGAGCCAATAAAAAGTAAATACGCCTAAGACGTATAATCAATTCATGTTCACCGTCGCCACCACTGACCGCTTTGAAAGTGATGCCGCCGAGATTTGGTCCGAAGTCGAGATCGATGCATTGATCGCCACCATCGCGGAAAACCCGCATCAGGGCGATCTGATTCCCGGCACCGGCGGCTTGCGCAAACTACGCTGGGCCAGAGCGGGCATGGGCAAGCGCGGCGGCGCAAGGGTGATCACCTACGCAATCGACCAGCACGGAAAGGTGTGGCTGTTGACGGCCTACACAAAGGCGGCACTGGACAACCTGAGCGCAGCGACGCTCGTCAAGCTGAGAAAGGACCTGATCAATGTCTAAAGCAAAATCCACCGGAAAATCCAAGGCCGAGGCCGGACTGTTGCAAGCGGTGCGCGACATGAAAGCCGGACGCGCGGCGCGCGTGTTCGTGCCCGATGGCAAAGGCGGCATGGTGCGTTCAGAAGTCGCGCGTGCGCGCATGGCGTCCGGCCTTACGCAGCAAAAATTCGCATCGCTCCTCGGCGTCTCGCTGCGCACCTTGCAGGAATGGGAACAGGGGCGCAAGAATCCTTCGGGTGCGGCGCGCACGCTGTTGAAAATTGCCGGCACCAATCCGAAGGCGTTGCTTGCGGTGGCGGATGACTAGCGCTTCACGGTAGTCGATTTCGGAAAGAGGGATGGCTGGAAAGCGTTGGTGGACAATGGTTTCAGCGTGTCAATGGCTCGAGAGGCGCATGGAATGGACTTCTTCTGCTTGCGGCGTAGTCAATGTTGGCTCGGCTTGACCAGCTGCCAGTGCTTAATTTGCCCTTCCCATTTCTTTTGGACGGTGTTTGTAATCTCTTCGTGAAAGCATTGGTGGTTGGGCTGCAAGGCCAAAAGAAAGACCACGTGGGGTGTTGAAAACGCTTCGACAAGTGAATTTGGAGTTGCCCTCTCAAGCGTATCCATCATTCTCTGAATAAAGCTAAGTCGGGCTTCACGGATGAAGTGCTGATAGATCAGTAGCGATTTGCCAGATGACCAGAGCGCTTCTATTTCATGCCGATATACAAATTTGGATGAATTCTTTCGTCCATAAGGCTTTGACTCCACCTCAAACCCATTGTCAGGATCAAGAAAAACGAGATCGCTTTCTTGAGATCGTTTAACAAGTAATTCGAACCAAGATGATCGGTCGGATTTGGAATCGGGTGCATGTTTGGAGAAATACTTTGCCCCTTTTAAAAGGCCAGTTTGCTCAATCAAACTTACCCGTCGTTCCGGTGCATGATCTAAGAGTTTCTTTATTTTCTTGAACAGAATCGGATCATGACTTGACCATTTCTCTGGATGCTCAAGGTACGAGATGAACTTTCCATCTGTGCTCCCATCGTCAGCCGTGAGCATCCACACGATCAATAGACGAAGCTTGCTTACATCTACGATTGATCGAAGTAGTCCATACTTTCGATAGTCGTTGATATCCCCGAAATACTGATCTTTCATGCCGCTCTCTTAGGCAAGCGCATGTAATGTTTAACGAGCGACGTTGTGGCGCGCACCTACAAGCCGCGCAACCGCCTCAACAATCGCCCCAGCCTGCGCCTT
>JANNCZ010000360.1:0-3421 GCA_031387185.1 Burkholderiales bacterium | reverse complement strand
GCGCGTGATCGGCCAACCGCAGCTGCAAAACCTCGACCCGTTCCTGATGCTCGACGCTTTCGGCAGCGACTCTGCCAGCGACTACATCGGCGGCTTCCCGGATCACCCGCACCGCGGTTTCGAGACTGTCACGTACATGCTGGCCGGACGCATGCAGCACAAGGACAACCAGGGCAACTCGGGCGACCTCGGCCCCGGCAGCGTGCAATGGATGACCGCCGGGCGCGGCCTGATTCACTCAGAGATGCCATTGCAGGAGAGCGGCCGCATGGCCGGCTTCCAACTCTGGGTCAACTTGCCGGCCAAGGACAAGATGTGCGCGCCGCGCTATCAGGATATTCCGGCGGAACAGGTGCCGGTGGTCAATGGCGCAAATGGCAGCATCGTCAAAGTGCTGGCCGGTACCTATGAGGGGGCCATTGGCCCGATCAACGGCATCGCCACCGAGCCGTCCTATCTCGATGTCTCGCTGCCGGCCGGCAAGGATTTCGAATTCACCGTACCCGCAGGCCACGCCGTGTTCGCCTATGTGTTTGAGGGTGAAGTGGTGTTTGGCGACGACGAGACAATGGTCAAGCAAAGCCATCTCGTGGTGTTGTCAGAGGGCACGCTGGTCAAAGCGCACACGCATGATGAGGCCGGCCGCTTCATCCTGCTCGCGGGCAAGCCCCTCAAAGAACCGATCGTGCAGCATGGGCCGTTTGTAATGAATACGGCTGACGAGATTCGGCAGGCGATACTGGACTACCAGGCGGGGAAGTTCTGACGCGAGCCTATGAGCGGAGTTCGCGGGATGGGAGCATTGAAAATCGAACGCGCGGCTATCGCATAGCCTGATGCGTCAGTTCACCCACTCGATTTTTCGAAGCCCCGCTTTGTGTGCTGCCCACGCCTGGGTGGGATTGTCTCGTAAACTCGTCCGCACCTTCCGTTTCCCGTCAATCGACCATCGCCAACATTCCAGAAGGCGCACCCTTCCGATTCGGAGCAGATCGCATGACTGATTCAACCCCCTACACCCCCGCCAAAATCTGGACCTGGAACAAGGATAACGGCGGCCGCTTCGCCAACATCAACCGCCCCATCGCCGGGCCGACGCATGACAAGACGCTGCCGGTGGGCAAGCACCCCTTGCAGCTCTATTCGCTGGGCACGCCCAATGGCGTGAAGGTGACAGTCATGCTCGAAGAGTTGCTCGCCGCCGGCCACACTGGTGCCGAGTACGACGCGTGGCTGATCAAGATCAGCGAGGGCGATCAGTTCGGCAGTGGCTTTGTGGGCGTGAATCCGAATTCGAAAATTCCGGCGCTGATGGATCACAGCGGAGCAACAAGTGGCGCCAAGCCGGTGCGCGTGTTTGAATCTGGCGCGATCCTCTTGTATCTGGCCGAGAAGTTTGGCGCGTTCTTGCCGAAAGACCACGCAGCGCGCACCGAGTGCCTGTCGTGGCTGTTCTGGCAAATGGGCAGCGCGCCCTATCTGGGCGGCGGCTTCGGGCATTTCTACGCCTACGCGCCGTTCAAGATTGAATACGCGATTGACCGCTTCACGATGGAGACCAAGCGCCAGCTCGACGTGCTCGACAGACGTCTTGCCGAGAGCACTTATCTCGCGGGTGACGAATACACGATTGCGGATATGGCCGTGTGGTCCTGGTACGGGCAGTTGGCCAAGGGCCTGCTCTACGGCGGTGGCGAGTTTTTGCAAGTGGAGAGCTACAAGAACCTGCAACGCTGGACTGACACCATCGCCGCGCGCCCGGCAGTCAAGCGCGGCCGCATGGTCAACCGTGTGCAGGGTGAGCCGTCGAGCCAATTGCGCGAGCGCCATGATGCGGGCGACTTTGACACCAAAACGCAAGACAAGCTGGCGTCTTCTTGAGGTGTGCGCGACCTTAACAAGCGCTCCCACCAACGCTTTCAGGCCATGCCGTGGCGGCACAGCGTTTGGTACGGCGGCTTTACCGCACTTACCAGGCTCGCGTGATGATGCCCTTGATCACATGCAGTCTGCGATGAAAGAAATGATCGGCACCGGCAATCACCGTCACGGGTAACTCTTGCGGCTCGGCCCAGCGCAACACAGTGTCGAGCGGCACCGTGTCATCCAGCTGGCCGTGGATGACGATGGTGTTGGCCGGCACGTCCTCCACCTTGCCGCGCGTGACGGCGGTGCCGACGAACACCATGCGCTCCACCGCGATGCCGAGTGCCGCCAGCTTGAGCGCGACGCGCGATTGCACCAGCGAGCCGAACGAGAAACCGGCCAGCACGACGGGCGCGGTGGCGATGTCTTCGAAGCCGGCGCGGTCGCGGGCGAATTGCACCACAGCCACCAGGTCATCAGTCTCACCGTCGCCTGCATCATGCGTACCTTCACTGGCGCCCACGCCGCGAAAATTCGGGCGTACCGCCACGTAGCCTAATTCAACAAAGGTCTTGGCGAGAATCTGCGCGACCTTGTTGTCGAGCGTGCCGCCGTAGAGCGGGTGCGGATGGGCGACGAGGGCGAGCCCGCGGCGCGGTGATGCACCCGCTGCACCTGCTGCACCTGCCGCGACGGCAGCGGGTGCAGCATCGGACGTGTCAAACACCGCCTCGATATTGCCAGCGGGGCCGTTGATCAACATGCGTTCGGATTTCATCCTGGACAACCCTGCTTGCGCGCGCGCATTGCCATCAGCTTGTCTGCTTTGCGTGCAAACGCTATCAACGCTGCTGCTGCGTGCGCTCAGATCTTCAGGCGCTCGACAATCTTGCCCTGTTTGAGATGCGACTCGACGATCTCGTCCACGTCGTGCTCATCGACAAATGTGTACCAGGTCTCGTCCGGGTAGACCACCACACACGGGCCTTCTTCGCAGCGGTCGAGGCAGCCGGCGTTGTTGACGCGCACCTGGCCGTGGCCTGACAGGCCGAGTGACTTGACCTTTTTCTTGGCGTAGTCGCGCAGGGCTTGCGCATTTTTGCCACCGCAGGACGGGCGCACATTGCCGGCAGCGTCCGGTTCGCGCTCATTGGTGCAAAAGAAAACGTGGTGGCTGTAATAGCTCATGGCATGCGGCGGATAAAAATGGAGGCGAGAGTATAGACGCTGGCCCGCGGGCCGGTTGCGCCTTTGCCATCCACCTCTGCTATCAACTGCGGGCGCCGTCGCTGCGCTGCCCGAGTGCAAACATCACATAGATGGCGGCGAGATAGGGCCACAGCGCGGCCACCGCTTGCGTGAGGCCATTGAAGTTGAGAAAGCGCCCGGGATTGAGTGCTGCGACAGTGGAAGCGTAATAGGGGTTGGCGGGCGCGAGGTTGACCACCACGGCGGCAAAGGTGACGGCGATGGCCACCAGTGCCAATTGCATCGCGCGCGGCAACGCGATGGCGGCGAGCAGTGCCACCGAGCCAAACATCAACCCGCGTTGTGC
>JANNCZ010000322.1:0-13486 GCA_031387185.1 Burkholderiales bacterium | reverse complement strand
TCGCCGCCCATCATGATGGCGAGTTTGCCCGTTACCGCGCGCTTGACGCCGCCCGACACCGGCGCGTCGACGAAGCGGATGCCGAGCGCGGCGAGTTTTTCCGCATTCACGCGGCTGTGCATCGGGTCTGATGAACCCATGTCGATCAACAACGCACCACGCTGCATGTGTGCCGCAAAGCTATCGGCCCACAGCAATTGATCGACGATCTTGCTGTCGGGGAGCATCAGGATAATGGTTTCGGCAGACGCCGCGATGTCTTGTGCGCTCACGGCAGCGCTGAATGCCGGGCTGGTGCGCAACGCCGCGCCTGCTCCAGCCTGTTGGTCAAAGGCGAGCACGGCATGTCCCGCCTTCAGAAGATTGGCAGCCATCGGCACGCCCATTTGACCCAATCCGATAAAACCGATCGCGCGGTTTGCCATGATCACGCCTCCTCACAATGGGAAAAATACAGCGGAAACCGTTGGTGGGTGCGACCCTGCTCGCAATTGTTGAAGGCCATTGCGGGTGATTACACAGATTCAGACACGCAGATTTTTGATCTTCAATCCATCAACAATCGCAAAGCCGCCATCGGCTGTTGCCAAGGCGCGGCCCAGTGATAACGCATGCCCGGCCAGCAGCATGTCCGTGATGCCGGGCGGACTCTGGCCCTTCACCGCCTTGAGACTCTCCACCTGCACACGCACCAATGCCGCGCGCCGCGCTGCATCAGGTTTGAATTCAATTTGACGGAACTGCGCAAGCAAGGCTTTGAGCTTGCGCACTTCGTAGCCCTTCTTCGCAGCCGGGCCGGTCAGCACACCGCGCTGCAATTCCTCAACCGTGATGGCGGACAGCGCGCAATTGCTATAGCCAATGCGCCGCAAGTGTGATTTGACGGTGGTTGCGTCCTGCGCTTCATTCGCCAAGTCAATGATGACGTTGGCGTCGAGGAAGAATTTCACGTAGGCCCGAACGAACCTTTGAGCTTGCTCGCGAGGCGGAAAATCTCATCAAACTTCCGGTCGCTGGCGGAGCGGCGCGCGCCGTTGCGGCGATGCGCAGCGGGCTTCTTGGCGGTGGCCTTCTTGGGCGCGGCCCTGCGCGCGCCAACGTTGGTCTGTGTCTGCATGGCTCACCCCTGCGGATCAAGAAAAGCAAATTATAGCGCTCGCTCAAAACGGTCTACCGGCCTTGCCGAGGTACGGTTCCAGTTTCACGACTGCGGGCCAAGGCAGCGACCGGCACCGGTGACCTCGCGCATTCACAAAAGCTGCTTGGCCCCGCATCGCGGGGTATGACCGAGGACTACATGCGAGCGCGGGTAGGCGAACTGGTCAAGCGGGTTCGTTGAAACGCGATTTTGTAGAAAACTCGCCAGAATAGTAGAAAAAACAAACGGGGCAGACCTTGCGGAATGCCCCGTTTTCACTCTTGAACGCACTTGCAATACTGGTAGGCCGTGTTGGATTTGAACCAACGACCAACGGATTAAAAGTCCGCTGCTCTACCAACTGAGCTAACGACCCATAGAGCCAAATATTATAGCGCAGGCGCGAGGGGTGGTCAATTGCGAATTGCGATTTTTCCGCAAAACCCCTCTGAAAATGTCCGGCGGGATGCCGCGCGCGCAGTGACCGGAACATGCGCGCGCAAGTGCGGGGACGTGATGGCGCTGACCATGGCGAACGGCGCGTCAATCCGAATTTTCGATACGCCAGATCTGGTATTTGAACGCCAGCCACGAGCCGCCGATGATCGCGCCGAGGGTGATGAACGAGCCGAGTGCCAGCGTGGAGACGCCAGTGAGGCCTTGACCGACTGTGCAGCCCAATGCGGTCACACCGCCAAAGCCCATCAGCGCGCCGCCTGCAAGATGATTGCCGGTGTCTTCGGCGTCGCGAAAGCCTTCCCAGCGAAACGTCTTGGTGAAGATCGAATACGCGAACGAGCCGACGATAAGGCCGAATACCGAGGCGATGCCGAGCGTGGCCACTTTGCTCTTGTCGCTCCACAGCATGAACCATTCGAGCGTGTAGGCAATCGGCGCGACGTACGAGAGCGACTCCATGCGCCCGCTGTTGGTGGCGAGGAAGGCTTCTTCGAGGGTCTTCGGATGTTCGGGCAGATAGCCCACCTTGCCCGACAAATACCAGCCACCCGCTATCACCGCACCGATGATGACGCCGGGCAGCCAGTTGTTCAGGTGGCGAAACTCACGCGACTTGAACGCAAACGCCAGCAGCGCGCCCCCGAACAGGACGCCTAGCGCCAGTTGCAAGGTCTGCTTGGCGCCCACGCCAGCGCGCGCGAAGATCGACGGCAGATCCTGCGTGCCGTCCAATGTGACGCGCACGGAGTCGAGGGCGCTCACGCGAAACACACCGAAGATGCCTCTGAGCGTCATGTAAGCAGTGACGCCGAGCACCAGAAACACGACCACCGATTTCAGACTGCCGCTGCCGATGCGCAGCAAAGTCTTGCTGCCACAGCCCGACGCGAGCGTCATGCCGAAGCCGAAGCACACGCCGCCAATCAGGTAAGAGAGCCAGGTGACCGCAGGGGCCTGATAAATCGATTTCGACAAATCAATGATGCCGAGCCAGGCCATGCCGTTGGTCCCAAGAATTGCAACAGCCACGGCAGTGAGCCACATGCGCATGCGCGTCCAGTCGCCGATGTTGACGATGTCGGACACGGCACCCATGGTGCAGAAGTTTGAGCGTTGCGCAACGAAGCCGAAGACGAAGGCCAGAGCGAACGCGCCCCAGACGACGGTGGCAGTTAGCGTGGCGAGATCGGCATCATTCATGTCACGTCCTCTTCTTCAACCTTGATAACGGGTCGGGTCCGCAATGCCCGCCCCTTTAAATCCATCACGCCGGATGCGGCATGAGTCGCACACGCCGCAGGCGCGGCCCGCCGCATCGGCTTGATAGCACGATACGGTGCGCGCGAAATCGACGCCAAGCGCCATGCCGTGCGTGATGATGTCCGCCTTCGACAACTGGATGATTGGTGTGTGAATCGTCACGCGTGCGCCTTCCACTGCGGCCTTGGTGGCGCGATTGGCCATCGCCTCGTAAGCCGCTACATACTCAGGCCGGCAATCGGGATACCCCGAATAATCGACCGCGTTGGCACCGAAAAAAATATCACTGCTGCCAATCGTTTCAGACTTCGCGAGCGCGAGTGACAGCATGATGGTGTTGCGCGCTGGCACGTAGGTCACGGGAATGCCTGGTGCTGGACTGCTGCCCGCTGAAGCGCGGCTCACCGGCACCGCAATTGCTGCATCGGTGAGGGCCGAGCCGCCGAACAAGGTCAGGTCAAGCTTCACAACGCTGTGCGATGCCGCGCCAAGCGCCGTTGAGAGCCAAGCCGCTGCGTCAAGCTCACTGCGATGACGCTGGCCGTAATCGAGCGATAGGGTGTGGCACACAAAGCCACCAGCGCGTGCCATCGCCAGCACGGTGGCGGAATCGAGACCGCCTGAAAGCAAAATGACGGCGAGCTTCATGCTGAGGGCGGGAGCGGGCTGATAGCGCGAACGGTGGGAAGGTGAACGTGCGTTGACGGCTGACGCTGCTGGCCATCTGCCGCGTTGCCCGTTCTAGCGCAAACGCTTCAAGCGCTCCGCACCGGTCTTGGCCGCATCGCTCTGCGGATAGCGCTTGATCAACTCTTCAAGCGCCGTGCGTGCCGACTTGATGTCTTTGAGTTCGGTGTGGGCCGACGAAATATTGAGCAAGGCATCGGGCGCTTTCGCGTCCTCCGGCCACACTTCGACCACGCGCTGCTGCGCGGTGATTGCGCCTTTGTAGTCGCGCAGGGCAAAAGCGGAATTGCCGATCCAGTATTGGGCCGAGGGCGCGAGCTGGCTGTTCGGATAGCTGCGCAAAAAACCGCCGAACGCATCAATCGCACTCTTGAAGTTGCTGGTCTTGACCAGATTCAGGCCCGCCTCATACGCTTTTTGCTCTTCAGCAGTCGGGGGCTTGGGCGGCGCGCCTGGCGTCGGTGGCGGTGGCGGCTCGAGCTTGCGCAGACGCGCGTCAAGGTCTGTATAGAAATCCTTCTGGCGTTTTTGCGCGTTGTCGATATCGTTGGACAGGACTTCGATCTGGCCACGCAATTTGGCGATCTCGCCTTTGAGCGAGTCGATCTGCTGCGTGAGATCAATCAACACCTTGGCTTGCTGATCGGTGCGCGTATCGAGACGCTTCTCGATTTGCTCTACACGCGCAGCGTCGGCTGCGCGTTTGGCTTCGGCCTGCGCTTCGACCTGCGAGGCGCGCTTGTAAATCTCTTCGTCTTTGAACAGTTGCGCGTGCGCTGGCGCGCCGGAAAGCAGCAGGACTGCGGCGCACGTGATGGCCGTGACGACGCAGATGACCGGGGTTGCCGGCGCGGCCAGTGCCTTTGCCAAACAATCGGGAGGTGCACCAAGAGCCGCTCTGGGAGCGGTTTTTGGCGGCATGGCCGGCTGCAGTAGTGACGTCGCGTTCATGGCCACGATTTTACCGTCTTACCTTGGATAAGTAATGTCGCTGCGGCGGTTTTCCTTCCATGCATTCTCATCGCGACCCGGGTTCTTCGGCTTCTCTTCGCCCAGGCTCACCGCTTCAATTTGTGATTCCTTCGCACCTTCAGTGACGAGCAATTTTTTCACGGCCTCGGCGCGCTTCTGCCCAAGCGAAAGGTTGTACTCACGGCTGCCACGCTCGTCGGTGTTGCCTTGTATCGAGACGCGCTGACCGGGATTCTTTTTGATGTAGTCGGCGTGGCGGCGCACCAGCGGAATCTGCTTGTCATCGACGGTGTATTGGTCGAGGTCAAAGTAGATACTGAACTCATTGAGCGGGTTGAATGCATCCGCTGCTGGCGGAGTCACGTTGGGTACTGTGGCTGGCGTTGCGGTCTGAGGGGTTGTTTGCGCCGGGATTTGGGCGGGTGCTGCGTCCCTCGTTGTTACCGGCTCCTGCGACGGCGGCGTTGAAGAGCAGGCAGCGAGAGCGAAGGCGGCGGCAGTTGAGACGACGATTAGTGCAAGGCGCATGTTCATGTGGCTCTCCGGTTGAAATGAAACAAAAAAACTAACGCATGGAAAACAAAAAAACGGCTGACACCATTACTTGTAATACGGCCCCCAGGCCGGTTCACGGGCATCGGCAGCGGTAACACTGATGCGTTGCTTGGTCTGTCCATCCGCAGACACGGTGGCCAGAATGCCGCGCCCGCCGATGTCGGTGGCGTAGAGCAGCATGCGGCCATTGGGGGCGAAGCTGGGGCTTTCATCTTTGTCGGTGTCGGTAATCACGCGTTCCTGCTGGCCGGGAGTGGTCAGGTCCAGCGTAGACAGACGGAATACGCCATTGGTTCGCGCAACGAAGGCTAAGGTTTTCCCATCCGGGCTAACCCTTGGGCTGACGTTGTAGGTGCCGCGAAAGGTGATGCGCCGTGCCTCGCCGCCGCTGCCGGCCATGCGGTAAATCTGCGGGCTGCCGCCGCGATCCGAGGTGAAATAGATCGAGCCGTCGGGGGCGAACCATGGCTCGGTGTCGATGCCCCCGGAGTTGGTGAGGCGCCGTGAATCGCCGCCGCTGGCGGGGATCGAATAAATCTGCGTGCCACCCGAGAGCGTGAGCGCAATCGCCAGCGTGTTGCCATCGGGCGACCAGGCTGGTGCGCTGTTGCTGCCGCGAAAGTTGCCCACCAGCGTGCGCTTGCTGGTGTAAATCTCATGCACCCAGATTTGCGGTTTGCGATTCTCGAACGACACGTACGCGAGCTTGTCGCCGCCGGGGGACCAGCGCGGCGAAATGATCGGCTCGCGCGAGGTGAGAGCCGATTGCTCGTTCTGGCCGTCACTGTCGGCGACGATCAGGTCGAAGCGCGTGCCGGCTTTTTTGACGTAGGCGATCTTGGTGTTGAAGAAGCCCTTTTCGCCGGTGATCTTCTCGTAGATGTCGTCGGCGATGCGGTGCCCGGTGACGCGCGCCTGTGCGGGTGCCAAGGTGTAGGAGAAGCCGCCTAGCTCGGCCTGCTTGGCCACGTCAACGATGCTGACTCGCGCCGTGAAGCGGCCATCGGCGGTGGGGGTCACGCGGCCAAACGCGAGGTAGCCTGCGCCGCGCGCGGTCCAGTCGGCCATGCGCACCTGCGACGCTTCGGCGGACACCGGCAGGTTCGACGCATCGATCATTTTGAACAAGCCGCTGCGTGCGAGGTCATCGCGCACGATTTGCGCGATGGCATGCGGCAGGGCCGCTTCACCCGGCAGGTTGGTCACCGCAATCGGGTACTGCTGCGAACCCGGCGTTACCGGGCCAAGCACAGCTTGCGCATGCACCAGGCAGGCACCGCAGCTCAACAGCGTCAGCACGAACCGGCGGACAATCGACAAAGCGGGAAAGGCGTTCATGTTTTCTTCGGCCTCATGGGGATTTCAATGGTTCGGGGAATGTCTACCTTGTCGCTCGCTGGCGGCGGCAAGGGGGAAGAGTTTTCGATGGCGCGCTGCGCCGCCGCGTCAAAGCCGGCGTTGCCGCTCGATTTGAGCAGGCGCACGCTGAGAATGTTGAGACTCTGTGCGAGCGTGATTTCAAACCGCACTTCGAGGTTCGGGCTGACGCTGGAGCCATCGAATACAAAGCGGCGCTCGATGTGGCTGTTGACTGCGCGCAGCCAGTTTTGGTTTTGGGTAGCGCTGGTATTGGCAGCCGATGCGCTCTTGCTGATCTCGCTCTGTGCTTTGCTGCGCATCTCTTCGGCGGCGGCTTGGCGTGCCATTTCTTCTGCGGCAGAGGGGGCTTTCTCCACTTTTGGTGGTGGTTTTACCTCGGGCTTTTTCTTCTCGATCTTTTCAGCAATGTCGGGTTTGACCACCGGCGCGGGTGGTTCGGGTGGCTGCACCGTCTTTGGTGGCTCGACCGGTGCCTCGACTTTTGGCGCCGGTGCTTGCACCTCAATTGTTTGTGGTGGCGTCCACAGTTCTGCTGAATAAATCTCCGGCGGCGCGCTCTGCCAGCGAATCCCGAAATACAAGAATCCGACCAACACGCAGTGCACCACCGCTGCCAGCACAAACGCGCGCAGCGCACCGGGGTTATCGGCACCGGGTGCGTAAGGCAGGTTGAGGGTGGCGGTGCTCATGCCGATGCGCTGGGTTGCACGAAGAAGGGGGCGGTGACGAAGCTAAAAGCCAGTGCGTTCGCCGCTGTATTGCCGAGCCGGCAATGGCATTTCATGCGGGCGCCGGTGCCGGGCGTCACTTGCCCGCCGGTTTGACGGAAAGGCCGATGCGCTTGACATCCGCCTTTTGCAATTCGTCCATCACCGAGAGCACGGCTTCGTACTTGACGTTTTTGTCGGCCGAAATCACCACGGGGATGTCAGCCTTCCCGGTCTGCCGTGCCTTCGCATATTTGACAATCTCGGCGCGGTCTGCCGCCTTGTCGACTTGCGCCGCGCCGCGTTCGCGCAGGCGCAGATTGCCGTTATCAGTGATGATGATTTCAATCGGTTGTACCGGCGCGTTCGATGACTTGGCCACCGAGGGCAACTCGATCTGCCCGGGCGTTACCAAGGGTGCCGTGACCATGAAGATCACCAGCAGCACCAGCATCACGTCGATGTAGGGCACCACGTTGATTTCGTTCATCATGCGGCGGCGCGAATTGCGCATGCCGCCGCCCCGGTTGGTCACGCCGGCCACGGCTAGCGCGCCTGCCGCTGCAAAATGTTCGAGAACTCTTCAATGAAGCTCTCGAAGCGGTTGGCGAGGCGGTCGATGTCGTGCGAATAGCGGTTGTAGGCAACCACCGCCGGGATCGCGGCAAACAGACCGATTGCAGTGGCCACCAGTGCTTCGGCAATGCCGGGCGCCACGTTGGCGAGTGTGGCCTGCTGCACGTTGGCGAGACCGCGAAACGAATTCATGATGCCCCACACCGTGCCGAACAGGCCAACATAGGGCGAGACTGAGCCCGCTGAAGCTAAAAACGCCAGATGGGACTCGAGAAAATCCATTTCGCGCTGGTAGGCCGCGCGCATGGCACGGCGCGCGCCTTCGAGCTGCACGGCGGTGTCGGCGCGCTGCGAGGCCTTGAGCTTGGAATACTCGCGCATGCCGGCTTCAAAAATGCGCTCCAGGCTGCCTGCGCCGTGACGGTCGTTCGCGGCGGATTGGTAGAGGGCATTCAGATCGCTGCCGCTCCAGAAATCACGCTCGAACTGCTCGGTCTGCTGCGCGGCCTTCTTGAGCACAAACCATTTGCGGAAAATGTAGGTCCAGCTCATCAGCGAGACGATGAGCAGGAGCGTCATCACCGCTTGCACCGGCACGCTGGCGCCGGTGATGAGCGAGAGAATCGAGAGGTCTTGGGTGACGGTCATGCGCGAATTTTAACCGACGGGGTGAGAGGGCTTGCGAGCAATCCGCATCAATTCTGTCTTGTTTCTGCATGCGCCGGCGGCTGATTTGAGAGCGCCGGATTGGTACTGGCGGGCCCAGTTGCATTGCTCCACAGATGTTTCGCGCCGGCAAAAAAGTGGTCGAGCAGCGGCACCAGCGGCATCAACAAAAACAGCGCCCACACCGGCCCGGCCGGTTTGAACCACAGCATCTGCCAGGCCCACGCCAGTACCGCCACCGCCATCGCGTGAAACACCCGTGCGCCAGTGTGGTTGGGTGTGGTCATCGGGTCCGAGATCATGAAAAACGTGAACAGCAGCAGCGCGCCGTTTTGCAATTGATGCAGCACCAGGGAAGCGACGCGTGCGGGTGGCACCTCGATCCACCACAGACGCAGCGCCATCAGCATCAAGAAGGTGCCGAGAAAAATCCAGCTCGTATCGACGCGCCGCGCGCGCTGCGTGACTACGCTGCCAAGCGCGATGAACAGCACCGCCGCTGCCAGATCATTGCCCCATTGTCCGGGCGAGATCCAGGTGCCGGGCAACAAGGAAATGGCGATGATGACGCCCAGGTTGGCCGGATTGAACAAATGTTTGCCGCGCCAGCGCAGCGTGAATTTGGCCGACATCACCAAGACGGCGCACAGCGGATGCACCCACAGCGAATCGGCGCGCAGCAGGATCGACAGGCCAAAGCAGGTGATCAGCGCCGAGAGCAGGCCGATATTTTTAAGAGAGAGATGACGTACCCACCATGCCTGCGCCGCGAGGCCTGCGGCGAAGGTCAACGCCATCTGCTGCCAGTGCAAACTGAAGTCGCGCAGCAGCACGCCGAAGGTGAGCAAGGTGGCGAGGAACGCGATCTGGAAAACACGCGCATCGACCGCAGCGAGGCGGCCTTTTGCTGATGCCAGCGCCCCAAGAAGCGCATGGAGCAAGGCGCTTGGCTTATATGCGGCCTGAAAGCCTTGGTGGACAAGGCGTTCAGCAGTATGCATAGTGTCAATTTTCATCTTGCGCTCCTCACGACTCACTCACAACGTGGCAAACAAAGTGGCTGGTGGATGATGTCTCGCTAACTGGCGAGTCTCACGGCGCGATGTTGAACAGGCGCTGCCAGCCATCCGGCTCACGGCGCGCGATGCCGTAGCTCTGGCGCACCTGCGCGATGTCCCATCCGGTAAGCGAGGCCAGGGTCTGCGCTTCCTTCTCTTTGCGCTGGTTCACCTGAGCAAGGTAGGCCGGCGCTTGCGGGCAGGCATTCGGCGCGACCTTGGCGGCATGGCGCAGTACATAGCGGGTCTGGTAGTTCTGGCGGTCGCCGGTCTCCTGGAACATCAGGTCTTCAGGAAAGGTCTCGGGCGTGTAACGCAGATGCAGGCGCGTCACCATCACCGGGCGCGCATCACCGCCCTGCATCATGCGCACGCGGCCGCCCGGCATCACCGCATCACCCGCGCCACCCTCGCCCTTGATCCAGTCCACGCCAAGGTTGCGCAACTCTTGCACCGAGAGCGGATCGGCCGCGCACGGATCGCACCAGCGCATGTCCCAGAAATATTCGGTGAACACCACACGATATTGCTCGCGCGCGGCCTGGGTCTGGAACATGGTTTTGTAGAAGGCCGCGAAATCCTGTTTGCTGTCGGTCTTGATATAGGTGGGGATGTCGATGTCGGCCGGCAATTTCACGGTGCGGTAATTGGTGGTCTCGACGCGGCCCTTCGGGGTCAGCATCCACACCACCAGGTCTTGCGGCCCCTTCGCGTTGACCATGCCAAGGCGAATCGGCAGCATGAATTTATCGCTCTTGAATGAAAACGCCAGCGGACTCAGGAAGTTCGACCCGGTCTTGGCCTGCTCTTCGAGATTGACCTTGGCGACGAAAAACTTCATGCCCTGGCGAATGTAGGGCGCGAGCGCTTTGGACGCACCTTGCGGGATGCGGTAGCCACTCTGCGTGAGCCAGGTTTCGAGTCCGTCTGACTCTTTGGCACCGAGGATCACGATGTCGTAGGCGCCGACGGTGTATTCGGCCTCAATGGTGACACCGAGTTTGCGGGCCGAGTCTTCGCGGGCTGCGGGCTTTGCCATGGCGGCCGCTGGTGCGCGCTGCATCATCCTCAGGTCTGCCATGCGCGGCGCACACGGATCGGGATCAAAATACTCCGCCAGCCGCGGTGCCGAGTAGGCATCGAGACGGTCGAATAGCGCCTTGTACGGCGTGCGCACCTGCTCCTTCTTCAACACTTCGGGTACCGGCACCACCAGCGCGAACTCCTTCAGATCGCCCTGAAAGTCGTTGAGCATATTGATGGTGGTGCGGTCACCGTCGCGCACCATCACTACCTTGGAGGCTTCGTTGAACAAGCTCGCGTCGGCTTTGCCGACGTAGAAGCCGCAGAACGCCGCAGCCGGAGCGGTGGCGGAAAGCAACAGCGACAACACGGCAAGTTTGCGGATTGCAGGGAATGCAGGCATGACTTTTTCTCCAGAATGAGTGTGTCCGTACGCTCTGTAGAACACGCTTGATGGCAAATCGTTTCAGTGAATGGGAGTAAACCCCGCATAAGGCAAACCCTGATGGCACAGAAGCCGGTGGCGTCTGGCGATGGCAGATTCGCTCTCGTGTGTGAGAACGAACGACCAAGCCGAATGGGGTTAAGACATCAGGCCCGGTCTCAGAACAGATCCGGCGCGATGCCGGAGTGGCGGCAGGCCAAACATCGCTGGGGCGCATTCGAGCAGTTGCTTCTTGCATTCGCTGCACTGGTTCGGGTGCAACTCGAACTGCTGACCGGGCGATCCAAATCGCCAGGCGCTGCGCGCCCTGTACAGCGGTTACGAAGTCATTCAATTTGATCTGACCACCGCGCATGTTTGTGCCAGAGTGGAGGTCACGTTGTGCGCAGAGTCGCACGGCGATTCGCGCTACTTCTTCGGGTCGTCATGAATCACAAACCCGATCGGCCGGCGCTTGGATTCAGGCGCTTGACGGAGGGAATCAATCAAACCGGCAATCGCCTGATCGTGGGAATCGACCCTGGCTTCAAGGCGCTTGAGTTTGGCGGCAAGGTCCTTGTTGCCGGCGACGAGGTTGCGCAGTTCGATGAAGGCGCGCACCACGTGGACGCTGACTTCGGTCGCGCGCGGGCTGCCCAACACCATCGACGCCATGATCGCGCCATGCTCGGTAAACGCCAGCGGCGCATAACGCCGGCCGCCGTGGCCGGCGTCCTTCAAACTTGAGGTTGCATATTGCAACCTCAAGTTGGCGAACTCGGCCTCGTTCAGTTGGAACATGAAATCAGCGGGGAAGCGCTCATTATTGCGATTGACCTGCTGATTGAGCCGCTTGGTCGATTCGCCATAGAACGCGGCCAGATCGGCATCAAGCAGGACGCGGCGGCCGCGCACGATCAGGATGCGCTGCGCGATGTCCTCGATGGAGAGCGGTGCGGTGGCGATGGCATCAGCGTTCTTGCCTTTGCGGCTGCTTGCGCGCGATGCAGCCATCACGAGGCCGCCCCTGATGATCGACTCCGCGCACGCGCGGCATGATGGATGAATGTCAAGCGCTTTCTCCACGAGCGATACCGGCGCAAATTGTAGAGCAGGCATGTTCTCGCCTGAGCAGATGGTTGAAGAGGTTGACCGGTTCGCGCAATCGCTTTGGAAATTCTTTTGCGGTAATCCGGCCGTGATCATGAAATCCGCGCAATTCACGCAATCTGTAGCGGGTTCGCAAGACCGCGCCAGCCGGTGTTTGAGGTCACTGACTGTGACCTCAAAGATTCGAGTTAGGCAGCGCAATGCCGGAACATGAAATCGGCCGGGGAGCGGGCGGCGCTACCCTTGAGCGCCTGCACCTGCGCCTCAAAACAAATCCTGCGTGGGCTGTGCCGCCGGCGGCGTGATGCCGAAGTGGCGGTAGGCGAGTACCGTGGCCACGCGCCCGCGCGGGGTGCGCTGCAGGTAGCCCTGCTGGATCAGATAGGGTTCGAGCACGTCTTCAATTGTGTCCGGCTCTTCGCCGATGGCGGCGGCGACGTTGTCGAGACCCACCGGCCCGCCGGCAAATTTTTCGATGATCGCGGCGAGCAGCTTGCGGTCCATCATGTCCAGACCAATCGCATCGACATCGAGCATCTTGAGCGCGCGGTCGGCGACACTACGGCTCACGGTGCCGTCGGCGCGCACGTCGGTGTAGTCGCGCACCCGGCGCAGCAAGCGGTTGGCGATGCGTGGCGTGCCGCGTGAGCGCTTGGCAATCTCGAATGCGCCGTCATCGTGTGTTTCAACTTTGAGCAGCGCCGCCGAGCGCTTGACGATGCGCGTCAATTCTTCCGGCGAATAAAACTCCAGGCGCTCGACGATGCCGAAGCGGTCACGCAAGGGGTTGGTGAGCATGCCCGCGCGCGTGGTCGCGCCGATCAGCGTGAAGGGCTGCAAATCAAGCTTGACCGAACGCGCGGCCGGCCCTTCGCCGATCATGATGTCGATCTTGTAGTCCTCGAGCGCCGGGTAAAGAATCTCCTCGACCACCGGCGACAGACGATGAATCTCGTCGATGAACAGCACGTCGTTGGCTTCGAGATTGGTCAACAGTGCCGCGAGGTCACCGGCGCGCTCCAGCACCGGGCCGGAAGTCTGGCGTAGATTGACCCCCATCTCGTGCGCGATGATGTGTGCCAGCGTGGTCTTGCCCAGGCCCGGCGGGCCGAACAGCAGCACGTGATCCAGTGCTTCCCCGCGTTTGCGCGACGCTTCTATGAAAATGGACAGTTTCTCGCGCACCTTTTCCTGGCCGATGTATTCATCGAGCATCTTCGGGCGCAACGCGCGCTCGAAGGCCTCTTCCTGCTTCGACACTGGCGCGGCCGAGATGATGCGCTCGGGCGCGGCGCTGGAAGTGAGTCGATCGGGTTCGATTGCCATGACTTAGTTGAGGCGCAGGCGCAGATGGTCAATCGGCGCAGATGAATGTTGTGATGAGCGCGCGGCAACCATGCTTGCGTTTCACGCCTTCGACAGCGACTTCAATGCGTGGCGAATGCCTTCTGATACCGACAGGCCTTCCGGG
>JANNCZ010000273.1:0-3413 GCA_031387185.1 Burkholderiales bacterium | reverse complement strand
GGCCGGGGTACTGCTCGGCGAGGCTCAGGATGCGGATGCCGGAGAGGGGGAGGGGGTTCATGAGAAAGCGGGCGGGGAGCGGGGCGACGGAAATTCGTAAAATATTCTTACTAGTATAAACTTTATACCATTCAGTATATATTCGCCGGCCACGAAGCCCAAATCGCTTTCGTTGACGCGCTGATGGGGGCAGAATGACTGTTGGTACCATCGCTCTCACCGCTTTTCCGGAGTCCACAGTCATGAGCACTTCTCAACTGATCTTTCAATCAGACGGCACCGCGTTACTGCACCTTGACGCCGCAACGGCGCGGGAACTGGCCGAGGCCGCGTGCGCCGGCAAGAAGGGGCTGGCCCATCTTCTCAAGCAGGCCATTGATGACTGGTGCGAGCGGGAGTTTGACCGCAAGGCCATCGCGCGCCTCAAGCGGCGCAAGCCCAGTGACCCGGCCAAGGCGATCTCTCACGCTGATTTAAAGCGAAGCCTTGGCCTCTAGAGTTATCTACAGATCCGAAGCAGAGCGCCAGATCTGCTAACTTAATCGTCAAGTTATCGAGCCGATTCTCAATTTGATGGACAGGGTCTCTCATAAGCGTCCTACTTTGAAGGCATCCTGAAAAACGTCTATTTGGCACCCTCGGCATCGATGGCAGCGGTAGGAAATTCCGACGGCACCGCGTGCTGGCTTTTGCGTTGAGTGCATCATGATCCATCCAGTTTTGCCGTCCGCGCCAACTCTCGCCACTTGCGGATATCACTCTCCACCCGCGCCCGCATGTCTTCCGCCGGGCCGCCCGCAGGTTCGGTGCCAATCGCGAGCAGCCGCCCACGCACCGCCTCCTGAGCGAGGGCGTGGCGCACATCCGCATTGATGCGGTTGATCACCGCTGCCGGCGTTTTGGCCGGCGCGGCGAGGCCGAGCCATGAGGTGACTTCAAAGCCAGGCAGGGTTTCGGCGACGGTGGCGACGTCAGGAAAGGTGTCGAGCCGCGTCTTGCCGGTGACTGCCAGCGCACGCACCGCACCGCCCTTGATTTGCGGCGTCGAGATGGTGGGTGCGGCGATCATC
Source organism: Burkholderiales bacterium (assembly GCA_031387185.1). Taxonomy (GTDB): domain Bacteria; phylum Pseudomonadota; class Gammaproteobacteria; order Burkholderiales; family JAEUOS01; genus CANJDH01. The sequence continues at coordinate 2,343 of JANNCZ010000273.1, read as the reverse complement.
AGGTCGAGGCGGCCGCCGATCAACTCGGTGAAGGCGTTGCCCTTGAACGGTACGTGCAGCATATTGATGCCGCCCATCGCGTTGATCAGTTCGCCCGTGAGGTGCTGCGTGGTGCGCACGCCGGGCGTGGCGAAGGTGAGCTTGCCGGGATTTTTCTTCGCGAAGTCGATCGCTTCGCGCAATGTCTTGAACGGTGAATCGGCCTTGACCAGCACCATGAAGGCGAACAGGCTGACCATGCCGGCGAAGGCGTAGTCGCGCAGCAGATCGTAGGGCAGCTTGGCCTCGTTGGCAGATTGCGTGGCGGCGTTGACGCCATCGCCGCCGGTGAGCATCATCAGGGTGTAACCGTCCGGCTCTTGCGTGGCGACGTAGGCGGTGGCGATGCGCCCACCGGCGCCGGGCTTGGGCTCGATCACGATGGGCTGACCGAAGCGCTCGCCGAGTGCTTGGCTGATCGCGCGCGCGACGGTGTCGGGGTTCGAGCCGCTGTCGTAGCCGTGGACGATGCGTACTGGCTTGGCGGGCCAGGGGGACTGGGCGTGCGCGCGCAACGAGGCACCAAGCGATGTGGCGACCGCCGCGCCGCTGGCTGCGCGCAACAGGGAGAAAGCGCCAAGAGCCTTGATGGCAGCGCGTTTGCGGGCATTGACGTGTTTCATGTGTGCTCCGTTGAGGGCGGCTGCGCGCTACTGCTGCGGAATCTTCGATTCGGCAATCACTCTTTTCCAGCGCGCCACTTCGAACACGACACGCTCTTTCATTTCCTGCGAGGTGCCGCCGCGGGCTTCGCCGCCGAGGGCTTCGAGGCGCGCGCGCACGTCCGGCAGTTGCAGCACCTTTTGCACCTCGGCGTTGAGGCGTTCGATGATCGGTTTCGGCGTCCCGGCGGGTGCGGCCAGGCCGACCCACGAACGCACGTCGAAACCAGGTACGCCGGCCTCATCGGCTGTTGGTACATCGGGCATGCCGGACCAGCGCGTGCCGCCCGAGGTGGCCACCACCTTGAGCTTGCCGGCCTTGACCTGCGCCACCGCCACGGTGGGCGTGGCCACCACCAGCGGCAGGTCACCGCCGAGCAGGCTGGTGATGGCAGCAGCGTCACCCTTGTACGGCACATGCAGGAAGGGCGCGTTGGCCATGCTCGCGAGCAGTGCGCCGGTCAGGTGGTGGGTTGAGCCGATGCCGGCCGTGCCGTAGGCGATCGATTCGGGTTTGGCCTTGGCCGCGTCAATCAGCGCGCGCAAGGTCTGGTAAGGCGAATCGCTGCGCACTGTGAACAAGAACGGGAACTGGGTGATGGTCGAAATCATCTCGAAGCTCTCGGCCGGATCGAACGGCAGCGTTTTGTAGAGCGCACCCGATGCGGTGTGGCCGCCGGTCATGAGCAGCAGGGTGTAGCCGTCGGGCGGTGATTTGGCTACCACGTCGGAAGCGAGGTTGCCGCCGGCGCCGACACGCGCGTCGACCACGATGGTCTGGCCGAGGTTCTTGCCCAGCTCATTGCCGATCACGCGGGCGATGGTGTCGGCGTTGCCGCCGGCCGCAAAGCCCTGGATCACCTTGATCGGACGGTTCGGGTAAGGCTGCGCCAATGCGCCTGACGCGCATACCGACAGGGCCAACACCGCCGCGATGCGCAGCAGCTTGATGCAATGCATGGCAAGTTCCATTTCAGTTCCAGGGGCCGAGGTAAGCCTCGCCCAGGTAGGTGTCGGATTGCGCGTCGAGGGTCTCGGGCCAGTGGGTATTGTCGATCTTGCGGCGCTGCGCCGCCGGGCGCGGCCGGCCGTCCCAGCCGACCTGCTCGATGCCGCAGTAAAGCTGGATCGCATGGCCGTCGGGGTCGATGGCAAACGCGCAATAGTCGATGCCGGGAAACAACTCCGGCGGCAGGTGCTTGATGGTCACGCCCTCGCCCTTGAGGAAAGCCACCGCGTCTTTCAATTGCGCGAAGCTGCCGAGCTGGAATCCGAACGACATCAGCGTCGTGCCGGCATGCAAGCCGAGTTCGGCGCGCAACGCCACTGGGTACAGCGCGATCGAATGGTGCTCGGTGTTGGCGCGCAAAAACACGCAGCGGTGCCCGTTCCAGACCACCGCTTCGGTGACCGTCAGGCCGAGCACGTCGCGGTAGAACGGCAGCACCGTGTCGATGTCGTTGACGAACAGGCGCACCGGGCCGACGCGCACGATCTTGAATGGGCGCCCGAGCAGCACGCCGCCGACGTCAAAGCGTTCTTCGAGAAGTTCGTTTTGCGCCCACCCGGCGTCAACGTCAATGTCCTTCGCGCGTCCCGCCTCGACCTCGGCGTATTCGGAGCGGTAGGGCAGGGGCGGCGG
>JANNCZ010000227.1:0-2747 GCA_031387185.1 Burkholderiales bacterium | reverse complement strand
GGCGTGCAAGGCCCTCCTGTACGAGGCGCGACGCGGTGGGCTCCCAGATAACGGCCGCATCGATCTTGCCGGCGCGGAAATTGCTGGTGATCACCTCGATATTCTGATTGAGGTAGTCCTTGGGCTGCACGCCCTCATTCTTGAACGTCGCCTGCGCAAAGCGGTCGGTACAACTACCCTTCGGCACGGCGACCTGCTTGCCGTCCAGCCATTTGATCGCCTCCTTCGGGTTGGCAAACTTTGGTGCGTCGGTGCGCGCGAGAAAGATATTGCATTGGTCAAAGCCAAGGCCCAGCGTGCCAACGATACGCAAGTCCGCCGTCTCGATTTTGGTCGTCGATACGATGGCCGGCATATCGCCCATGTAACCGATGTGCTGTTTACCCGCCAGCATGTTGTTGACGATGATGGCCCCTTGCAGACCAATCTGGAACTCAACGGTGGAACCTTTGGGCAGGTACTTTTCGTAGAACTTTTTGCCCTTCATGACCACACCCGACCAAGACTCGGTGTAGTAAGGCTGGAAGCCGACCACGAGTTGTACCGGGGTGCCTGCTTTGCCGTAATCGATATCGGCAGCCAATGCCGATGAAGCGCAGAAGCCGCTTGCTACCGCGACTGCCGCAGTGAGTTTTGCCAATTGCTTGAACATGATTTCCTCCAACTTGGGTTAGGTTGCGACAACACTTACTTCACACAAACGCGCTACGATCTTTTGGTCGTTCTCATTCCAATTTTCGATGCGGAATTACCAACTACAGGCCTTTTCAAACCAGCGGAAAATCCCGCCCACTCCAAATCACTCAACGCCGGATGGCGGCTTTTGTTTACCTCACCTGGTTCCCGGTGCCGCGAGAAAGCGGGCAATCAGGCCCGACAGACGGCGCATCACCAGATAACCGGAGGCGGGATCCGCTTCAAGAATTTGCAATGCCTGCTTGCCGTTGATTCGCAGGAGCGTGGACTTTTCCAACACCCGTGCGGTGGCAATGCGGGTGGGATGCTCTTCCAGCAGGGCGGCCCAGCCAAACACTTCACCTTTTCTCAACATAAAGCCGGCCGGACTGGTGCGCTCATCGCGGCCAATCTGAAATTCGACACGGCCGGAGTCGAGCACAAACAAGTCGTCGGCCGCGTCCCCCGGTTTGTACAACGTGCTGTCGGCGGCGAAGTCCTCGCTCTTCGCCAATGCGGTCAATGCGGCCAGCGTCGGTTCGCTGATACCGGAAAACAATTCACCCACGTTTAGCGCGCCCTGCGAACCGGCGAAAATGGTTTCGCCTTCAATGAATACGTCAAAGCGCTCCAGCGGTGCCTCGGCCAGGCCAAGCGGTGCGCCGGTCTTTATATCCCATTGCCAGAGGTGCTGATGGCAGGTCAGCACGGTGCCATCGTAGAGACCTTCACACAGCGCCACTTCCTGATGCGGACAGATCGCCTGCACGGCGTAATAGGCACTGCCCGAATTCGCCACCAGCAGCTTCAAGCCGCTCTCGGTTGCGCATTCCCGCATGCCGTTGGCCGGGATCTCCGACTTGAGACAAATTCTTTGTTTGTTCATTCCCAAGATTTCAATCCTGACCTAGCTGAATTTGTCATAGCGAATGTTGTCGGTCGTCAGTTTTGCCTCAAGCAGCAACACGCGGATCGATGCATCGACGGCGGGCGGTGGCCCGGCCAGATACGCGCGCACATTCTGGTAGTTACCGGCCATTTCAAGTTTCGCCACTTCGTGCACCATGCCGCGCTTGAAACGCAGCAACGGATATTTTTCGATCACGTCCGCAGCAACATCCTCATCAGACAACGCGACAACAATATCAAGGTTCCTGGAAAATTGTTTGCGAAACGATGAAAGCTCATCGAGATAAAACGCATCTTTCATCGTGCGCACGCCGAAATAGACGTGGCCCTTGAATTGCTCAAAATAATGTTCCTGCGATGCGCGCGACAATATCGACATGATGCCGGCAATGCCGCTGCCGCCCGCGATGCACAGAATATTTTTGGCAAGACTTGGATAGAACGTCGCTTTGCCGAGCGGCCCGAACAACTCAAGTTTGGTACCGACCGCTTGATCGGCAAACAGCCATTCCGAAAAGCCGCCACCGGGTTTTTTCTTGATGACGAATTCAAGATGATTGGTGCCGCGCGCGAAATTGACCATTGAATAACCGCGCATGCCCTTTACTCCGGGTGCAGAAACGGCCGTGAACTGTCCGGCATCAAATTCGCAGGGCGAATCAAGCAGCACATCAACGGCGGCGACATCATGAGTTAGTTTTCTCACCGCCGAAACCGTTCCTGCCATCGGCTTGGCGGGACAGGTGCCGGGGTCCATGGCGTAGACGAATTTTGAAACCTCGATGGTCACGTCGCCATTCGCGACGCATTGACACATCAGGAACTGGCCTTGATCGGCCTTCGTGTATTTCCGGCCCGGCGCATCCGGCCAGCCATCGTCGATTTTTCCGGCGATCAGGGTAGCCTTGCAGGTGCCGCAGGTGCCGGTGCCGCACTCATAGGGAAGGTCGATTTCGCTGCGCAATCCGGCAAAGAGGATTTTTTCGCCCGCAGCGGCATCATACTGGAAGGCGCGATTTCTGGCGTTGATCTGGATACGCATTCCCCGGCCCGTTCTTAGAAGGGAATGTGAAAACCGATACCGAACATCCGCGTATCGAGCTTGATGTGGCGCTCAACAAGCCGCGCGCCATCCGGCCCCAGTAACACTTTGTCGAACATCT
>JANNCZ010000610.1:0-12963 GCA_031387185.1 Burkholderiales bacterium | reverse complement strand
GAGGAATTTTGACCTCTGGTTTCTTCGCGACCGTCACGGTGTCGAACAGTTTGTGCGCCGACGCATTGCCGAGCGCGCTGTCGTGCTTGAACACATAGAGACCGCGCGTTGCCATTTCCCCACGAGCAGCGGAGCGATCGTGTTCGAACATTTGGCACAACGCTGTGAGAAATAGCTCAAGGTCGCTCTCAGAAAATTCCGTCTGCTTGGCGAGAAACGCGGACACGAAGCCGTGCGCCCGGTACAGCCCGTACGGGACCGTATGCTTGCGCCCCATGGTCCGGTTGTCACCGCCCTGTTCTTCGGCTTCCTTCTCGGTTGCCACGGCCATCCGGGTAATGGTGTGCTCCGTCGAAGCAACAGCATCAATCGAGCGGGCGAAGGTCAACTGTACCGGGCCACGCACCTGTCCGCAGTTGATGCCAAGCGACATTACTGCGCCAAACGTGCGAACGTCATAAAAGTTCTTACACATCCAGTTACGCGCTTCGTCAACGGCCTTGCCACTACCCTTGCGCTTTTTGCCTTCGCCTTTGAGCGAAGCGCCTTCTCCAATTGCTTCGTATGCCTCGGCATGCGCGTCATTCAATACAGCCTTTTCCTTCACATAAATTCTGTGAAGCGCCTCCTTTCCCTTCGTCAATTCAACAAAGTTGCGCACCTTGCGTTTGAGTGCGACATCGGTCACCAGACCATGGCCTGTTTCGGCGTCGGTGCGAGGCATGTTGCCGGCGTCAGGGTCGCCGTTAGGATTGCCATCCTTCACGTCAAACAACAACACAAAATCGTAGCGATTCGAAATTGACATTTCATTTATCTCCTTGAATATTTTCGGGCACGGCGGTTTCCAGCCCTTTGTCTTTCGGCTCGAAGAAGGAATGACGTTGGTGGTAGTAGCCCAGCCCAAACCGGCCTTGCTCTTCGAGCATCAGCAAAGCGGGAAAATTTTCCGGGCCTTTAAATCCATTGGCGATGTCCTGCGCGATTCGTTCTAAATGAATGTTCAATCCAGGCTTGGTTCGGCGCAGTTCTCTCTGGTAGGTTTGCGAGAGTTTCATCAGGCGTGGGAAAACCGAACGAGGCGTGCTCATGGCCCCGGCAAAATAGGCCTCGCGCAGAGTCCGATTAAGCTCTCGCTTAGAAGCCGATTCCTGCATGCGTTCGTAGCATGCAAACAATCGTCCAAGCCGGTAGGGAATGTCAGGGTGCTCCGTATCCAATGCCATTTGAAACTCCTTTTCTCCGGCTCGTCCGCGTGAACGCATTAGCCGGTTCGAACACGCTTTGAAAATCGCCGCGTGGGTGCGTCGAACAGAGCGCAGCGCCCGCACCCGCCCCACGCAGGCTTCAAGCCATGCGAAGGGATAAGGAGTTTGCGGACCGGACAATGCGGCACGCATGACCTCTCCGGCCAGCCTGGGAGGGATGTTTTCACCCTTTTCCCTCACCGCGACCGCGCGCAGCAGCCCGAATAGGGGCAGATGTTGCGGCTCGAAGGGCGGACGGACGATCTGAATGTCGTCGAAGTGCGCGGCGGCACGCGGAAGCAGTTCGCTCAACTTGCCGTGCAGCCAAAAACGCACTGAGATGCGCGCTGCATTGGGTGCCAATCCAAGCACATGAAAACGCGTGTCGCTTTCGCTGTTTGCCAGTACGCCGCTCGAAACCGCCTTCAGGACCGCGTTTACCGCACGCGTGCCTCTATCCGGATCGTCAGTTGGACTTTCCGCAAATGCTTCAGGCATGAGATGCTCAAATTCTGAAGATTCAGCGGCCCAAAATACGGTGGATGCGTCTCCGACCTGGAGACGCTGCGGAGAATCCCGGCGCAGCAGGTAATTGATGGCAGTTGTATACGCGAACACCGCTCGTTCGCCAACCGGTGCGTTTCCCCCTTTCTCTTTTCCATACGAAGAAAACGCATCAAGATTGAACGAGACCAGATTCGCACCTGCCGTCTGCGCCCCCCAAACGCCTTTGATTGCTGGATGCAGGAGCGCTATTCGGTCAGGTTGCCCCGTCGCCAAACATCTTCCATTCGCTTCGGCATGCTCACGGTTTGCGAGCGCGTCTACTACCGCTGCGCGCGTGGCTACGGATTCCGCTTCGTCACCAGCCAATCGAAAAGTGCAGAACGCATTGGTATCCAGGAGTTCCTTAAAGCGAACATCGCAAAGCAATGCTTTGCTGTCCAGGCTGGCGAGGAAGCCGAGCGTGGCCTCAACACCCAGGTCGTGGCTTTCCTTCAACTCTGCGTTGATGCGCGCACAAAATGCGGCGTGTTGTTCCGCCACGCGCTCTGGCTTACCCCGCAGGCTCAAACCCAACGCATACTCAGGCGTATCCCAAAGCAAATTTGACGCGACACCTGATGAGCGTTTCACACCTTGCGGCAGCAAGAATCGTCTCGCTCGCAGGTTTTTTCCCTGCATGACGCGCGTATCTTCGACGTTGATGAGCCGCCCACCGGCGTCAATCACAATGACGAAAGGAATTTCCTTGTTCTCCCATCCTTCCGGAGCAATCGCATCTGCGGCCACAACATCTTGCGATGCTTTGCGCGCGTAGTACGAACTCAGCGCCTGCAAAATCATCCGACCACCTCCGCGCCATTCCACGCGGGCACTTCAATCACACCCTTAGCCATGCGTGCCCGGAAAAATTTGGGCGGCGGCACGGCCGGATCGGCTTCAAAGTCCATGTCATAGAGCATGAAGCCCAAGTCGCGTGATTCGTCGATGGCGGACTCCAGCGCCGCATCTTTACCAACCAGGCGAAAGTCGCACGCGAATTCCCGGCATCCCAAATAGGGCTGATTGACGCATTGGCCTTTCTCGGCGCGGCGGCGAAACATGTCGGCAAACTTGCCGACGTTGTCGCTTGCGCCGGCTGCGCCCGTCATTTCAAACTCCGCGTGCAACCGGTAGCGGACGTCGCGCAAAAATAGTCCGGCTCTTTGCTGCCGCTCCTCCTCGATGTACAACCCCAAGGGAGAGGCGTTGTTGCCATTCATCGCCTTCTTGACGTTGGCGACGGATATCTTTGCTCCCACTTCGTTGCGTCGCACCGAAATCCAGCGAATTGGCGCCAGCACTTCAATGCGCCGGATATGCCAGCGGATCGCCGGTTTCCAGCAGATTGCCTCAAAAACAGCGCGCGCCGCCGATGGCGTGATGACGTCATACGACACCCGTTCCACTTTCATTTCAGGGCGGGTGAAGCAGGCGAACGGGCCGGAAACTTCGAGACAAAACATGAGGAAAGTTTATGTATTTTTGTACAGCCTACGCCGATGCATGGAAAATTGCAAGTTAAAGTCAATGTCAGCCAGCCACCAACGCGGCCGGATCGATTGCTCCGGAATCCAAAATGAGTCCGATGACCGGGTGGTAGGTTGACGGCCAGGCCACCCAGAACGCACCATCTTGCGTGATGGCACCGGATTTTTGCAGTGCGGCGAATTCCCGGTCATGGACGCCGACAACATACCGTTGCAGCTTGCGCCTGGCCCATGTCGCGAGCGGATTTTCGCGCAGCGCGCCTACCCACGCATGAATCGGGCTGTCGGTCTGGCCGTCCGGAATATAGGGGACGATAACCGGGTGCGTCTCATCTTCAATCAGGCGAAACGCGTCAGACGCGCTGCGGAATTGGATGGCCCAATCTTCGGGATCGCATTTGAGCAGGGGCAGGATGCCCTTTGCATCGAGATTCGCGCCGCCATAGAGCCTCTCGAAATAGCGCCGGAAGCTTTCCGGGGCCAGCGGGTCTAGATCCTTCGCGTGCAGCAACTCGATCATCGCGTTTTCCGCTTGCAGCAGGGCTCCGGGCGGGGATGCTTTGGGAGGCACGAACACCACCACTTTGCCGCCTTCGGCGATGCGCCCTTCGCGATTGCAGCGCCCTGCCGCCTGGGCAATCGAATCCAGGCCTGTCAACGCCCGGAAAACCACCGAAAAATCCACGTCGACGCCGGCCTCGATCAATTGGGTGCTGACGACGCGCAGTGGCCCGGCGTGCCGACCCTCTTGGGTGGCTTGGAGAGCCTTCCGGATTCGCTGCAATACGTCGGCACGATGCGCGCCGCACATCCAGGTTGACAGGTGCATCCGGCCCTCGGGCGGCAAGCGCGCGAACAATTCCCGCGCATCGCGTTTGGTGTTGACAATTGCCAACACGGCTTCATGCTGTGAAATCTCGGCGGCGATATCCGGCCATTCACGCCGCTGCGCAGTGATGTCCGGCAAATGAAATTGGACTCGTTTGGCGACTGATTCCGGGCACTCTGCAGAATGGATGATTTCTTTGGTTGGCCCGACTCCACGCCGAACCATCCGGCCGAAATTGTCTCTTTTCTCCGTCAACGCCGGCTGCGTTGCCGTGCACAAGACCGCACTCGTCCTGTAGTACGCCGCGAGCAAGCGCAGGGTTTGACAGATGGGATCGAGAAAATCGCGCGGCAGCAGTTGCGCTTCGTCCAGAATCACCACGCTGCCGGCGATGTTGTGCAGTTTGCGGCAACGCGATGTGCGGCGCGCAAACAGCGATTCAAACAGTTGCACATTAGTGGTGACCACGACCGGTGCGTCCCAATTCTCGGATGCAAGGCGGGAGCGCGCGTTTTCGCGGGCGGGATCATCGACATCGAGATTGCTGTGATGCTCCAGCACGGCGTCGTCACCCAACGCTTCCCGGAATACGTTGGCGGTTTGTTCAATGATGCTGGTGTAGGGGATCGCGTAAATCACGCGCCGCAATCCATGCTTGATTGCGTGTTCGATGCCGAACGCCAGACTGGAGAGCGTCTTGCCGCCGCCAGTGGGCACCGTGAGAGTGAACAGGCCTTGCGCTTCGTGTGCGCTCGAACGGCAGTCCGCCAACACTTGGGCGCGATAGTGGTCGAGTGGCGTGCGCGGCTCAAATTTGGAAAGCTGCGTATTCAGGCGCTGTTGGATCACCTCCAGGCTGGCCCAGCGTTCACGCAAACCAGCCTGACCTGGATTCATGAACGTTTCGGTGTCCAGAAAATCCGCATCGACCAGGCAGGAGAACAACATGCGCAGCCATAGCGCCGCACTCAACGGCTGGCCGAAGCCGGGGATGCTGTCGCGCATCGGCGCCAAGGCGGGGACTCGCAATACCTGTCCGGATGGCGTCGCCGCCATTGCCTCGGCAAGCTCGTCCCGGCCGTCCTGACTATTCAGACGCGCATCCAAACCACCCCTGTGTTCGTCGCCGTGCCAGTTATCCAAGCCTGCGTGATGGCCGGCAATCAGATAGGCAAGACCACGTCCATCACGGCTCAAGTGTTCAATCGCTCTCAGCGCCCCCGCGGTCGAATGGGTCACACGCCCGGCACCACCCTCGATGTGCGCATCGGCGTCGCGACCATTGACGCGCCTGATGTAAGACTGAAACCGGGGGCGATACTTGCCAAGGTCGTGCCAACGGCCGGCCAATTCCGCGTAGGCCCTGCCTTCAAAGACTTTGGCAAACCGTTCCGCCAGCGCGGCGACACCCAACAAGTGATCTTCGAGCGCATGATCCTCCCAATTTCCGGCGATCGCCGGATTTTGCTTGGTGTGGGCGATTGGGATCATCAGTCGAATCAACAATCAGATTGGGTTGTAACAATACATCTTGATTATGTATCAGTAATTTCGGCGGCAGTGACTGTAGGCAACAAGTCGTGGGCTTCGGCCCGACGACACCGATACAAGGGACAAGGGACAAGGGGCCGCTTCGGCGGCCCCTTTCTATTCATAATCGCGATATGAATTAATCAGAGGATCCGCTACAGGAGCCATTCTGCGAGGCAATGCCTCCCCAAACGCGCTTGCACCAACGGTTTTCAAAGCATGCCTGAAGACAATTTTCCGAATGACGACCGGAGAACCTGCTGCTTTCCCGTTGCGGCAACGTGACATCCTTTCAGCAGGAAGCGCTTGTCACGCCGTTCTTTCTCACAGCCAAATACTGGCTTCCTGGAGACGCGCAGCATGTTCAATGAACCCAAGGCGGCACAAGCGGAACCATGGTTCCTGCGGCAAGCCGGCGGGCGCATGCCGCACCTCAAGCTGATGAAGCTGATGTATCTGGCCGATCGTGCGGCGCTTGATGATTTTGGTTTTTCCATTGCCGGTGATCGTGCGGTATCGATGCCGCATGGCTCGGTGCTGTCGATGACGCTCAACCTCGTCAACGGTGATATCGAATCCGGCGAAGACGGCTGGGAGTCGTGGATCAGCGATCGCGCCGATCACGAGGTGGCATTGCGTGAGCGTCCCGCAGGGCGCGATGCGCTCGACCAGATCAGTGCGGCTGACGAAGTCGTGCTGGCCCGTATCTGGCGCGAGTTCGGTCACATCGGCAAGTGGCATATTCGCGATTACACGCATGACCATTGCCCCGAGTGGGAGGACCCGCAGGGGTCTTCGCGGCCCATCTCTTTCGAGCGCATGTTTACCGTGCCGGGATGTAGTGCGGAAGATGCGGCATGGCAGATGCAGCGCGGCAGATGCGGCATGGCTGGCGGAGCAAATCGCCGGGGAGCATCGCGTTGACGCAGTATTTACCGCGCTGATAAAACATCTGCTGCCTGCCTGATAGAATTAATCTTCATTTGCAGGAGGGCTTGACCATGAAAACCGCATCCAATGTACTTGCCAGGCCGCGCACAGCACCGGCCATGAAGAAACCGGCGCATCGCCGCACCAGTGTTATTCACGCACCCCAGAAACCCGATGCCCAGACTGTGCGATTTGTGGCGGCAATAAAGAGGCTTAAAGGGATTCTTTGAAATATCTTCTCGATTCCAACGTTTTCATGCACCTTGCAAACGGTTCTGCCGGCGCGGACAGGATCGAAGCGCGGATATTTGAAGTTGGCGCGTCGCAGTGCCTGATCAATGCCGTCATCGCCGCGGAGTTGCGCTACAAAGTGGAAACCGGCGCGGGGCGGGTGCGCAAGCCGTCGTTGGAGATGCTTGCCGAAATGCTTGCCGATGTGACGTGCGTTGAGTTGACCTGCGCTGCGGGTCACGAGGCAGGTGAAATCCGGGCTGAGCTACATCGTCTTGGCAGGCCAATTGGGTTGCCCGATGCGTTGATTGCCGGTCATGCGAGAGAGCGTGGCCTGATTCTTGTTTCCGATAATGTCAACGAGTTTGGGCGAGTGTCAGGACTCTTGTGGGAAAACTGGCGCGCTTAAGCGACAGCGGGAAGGTATTCCACCATGCTCAACGCCGCCGACAATACCCTCCTTAGCCGCACCGGCCCCGGCACGCCGATGGGTGATTACTTCCGCCGTTTCTGGCAGCCGGTTGCACTGTCGCGTGAAATCTCTGAGCCTGACTGCCCGCCAATCCGCGTCAAGGTGCTGGGCGAAGAGTTGCTGGCGTTCCGCGACACACAGGGTCGCGTGGGATTGATCGAGCCGAAGTGTGCGCATCGCGGCGCGGATTTGTTTTTCGGCCGCAATGAAGACTGCGGCATCCGCTGCATTTATCACGGCTGGAAATACGATGTCGATGGGCATTGCGTCGAGATGCCCAACGTGCCGGCCGGCTCGCCCTATTTCCGTATCCACAAGGCGGAGGGCACGGACAACCGGGACAGCGCGGACAGCGCAGGCAACGCAGGTGGTCAGGCTTGCGGCGCATCTGGCCCAGCCGCCACCACTATCGCGATCAAGGCCTACCCCACGCGCGAATTCGGCGATATGGTGTGGGCCTATATGGGGCCGCGCGAGCACATGCCCGCCGAAGTGTCGCAGCTCGAATGCGGCACCGTGCCCGCGTCGCACCGCTATGTGACCAAGCGCTTGCAGCAATGCAATTGGGCGCAGTCGATGGAGGGCGCGCTTGACACCGCGCATTTTTCCTTCCTGCACATGCCGGCGCCTGCGCTGGCGAAAAACGACACCATGACCGTGTCGCCGACGAGAGCCGCATCCGCTGGCTGCGCAACGACCCCTTGCCAAAATTTGAGATCATCGATCACGAAGCCGGCTTCGTGATCGGTGGTTCGCGCCGCGCGGATGGCGACCAGCTCTACTGGCGCATCACGCAGTTCATGCTGCCCGCGCATTCGATCACGCCCTCCGCCATGCCGGGCGAGACGCTGTATGGCTACACCTGGGCGCCGGTCGATGACGAGTCGTGCTGGATCTACGTCTACGCCTGGCACCCGGAGCGCGCGCTGCCCGATGACGAGCGTGCGCGCTATGCCAAAGGCGGCTTTGGCCAGTTCGCCGAGCTGGGGCCGGGCTATGTGCCGTTGCGCAATCGCAGCAACGACTATTTGATCGACCGCAATGAGCAGAAGACACGCTCGTTCACCGGCGTGCGCGGCATCGCCGAGCAGGACGCGATGGCGCAGGACAGTCAAGGATTGATTCTGGATCGCACGCGCGAGCATCTGTCGCCCACCGATGTGGGCGTGGTGCGTTTCCGGCGCGTGATGCTGGAAGGCGCGAAGGCGCTGCGTGACGGCAGGGAACCGGTCGCAGCCCAGCGCCACGATCAGTACAACGTGCGTGCCGGCGGCGCGATGGCAAAGAGCGGCGTGCCATTTGGCGATGTGATGCAGCAACGCTTTGGTTCAGTAAACGGGAGAGCACCGGCATGAAAACCTGGAGCGGTATCAGCATGAAGACACGGAGAGGAATCGGCATGCAGACATGGATAGCTACAGGTCGAAACTCCTTGGCAGGAGCCATTCTTGGCCCGGTGATGCTGTTCGCGGGCAGCGCCGCGCAAGCGCAGGACTACCCGGCACGCCCGGTCACGGTGATCATTCCGTTTTCGGCAGGCAGCGCCAGCGACGTGATCGGGCGCCTGGTGCTCGAGCGCATGGCCGCTTCGATGGGGCGCGCCTTCATCGTCGACAACCGGCCCGCCGCCGGCGGCAATGTCGGCACCTTGGCAGTGGTGCGCGCCGAGCCCGACGGCTACACGATTCTGATGAGCACCTCCGGCCCGCTGGCGGTGAATCGCGTCCTCAACCCCAACCTGGGCTATGACCCGGAGCGCGACCTCGCGCCGATCTCGCTCTACGCGGTGCTGCCCAATGTGGTGGTGGTGAGTGCCAAGTTGCCGATCAACACGCTCGCCGAGTTCACCGATTATGTGAAGAAAAACCCGAACACGCCCTACGGCTCGGTGGGGCCCGGCAGTTCGCAGCATCTGGGCGGCGCGTACTTTGAACAGATCGTCGGCGCAAAGATGACCCACGTGCCGTATCGCGTCACCGGGCAGTTGGTAACCGACCTGGTTTCCGGTCAGGTGCCGGTGAGCTTTCAATTGGTGCCCAATGTGATCGGCCAGATCAAGGCGGGCACCGTGCGGCCGATTGCGGTGGCAGCCGACAAGCGCCTCGCCGCGTTGCCCAACGTGCCGACCGCCGCCGAAGCGGGCACCAGCGGCTATCAGTCCGCTGCGTGGTTTGCGTTCATGGCGCCGCGCACCACACCGCGGCCGATCATCGACCGCCTGCACCGCGAGATCGTTGCCGCGATGGCCGACCCGGCCCTGCGCGCGCGTTTCGCCGACATGGGCGCCGAGCCGCTGGCCTCGACGCCCGAAGAACTCGGGCGCCACATCTCGGCCGAGATCGTCAAGTGGCGCGACATTACTACCAGGGCCGGGATCAAGATCGAGCCTTGAGTGTGTTGGCTGACGCAGCGGCCCAAGAGCCGCTCTGGTAGCCATTCTCGGAGGGCATTGAGTCAAAACCCGCTCCAGGAGCGGGTTTCCCGGAGATGCCCTAAGCGCGGTAGCCGCTCCCGCTATGACGTTCGAGTTGCCGCAGCAGCGCCGGCCATTCGCGCCCGACCTCGATGAAGCCGCCCTTGCCGTACATCTTGAGGCCAAGGTCAATCGACTTCTGTTGCGTCTGCGCTGACAACGGCGACAGCTCGCCACCGCCCGACAACGCGTCGATCTGCTGGCGGCACGCGGTCTCGATGCGGTACATCCAGACGAAGGCTTCGCCGACGCTTTCGCCAACGCTGAGCAGGCCGTGATTGCGCAGCACCAGGATGCTCTTGTCGCCCAGATCAGCGACGATGCGCGGGCGCTCGCCGGTGGAGAGCGCCGGCCCTTCAAAGTCGTGATAGGCGAGCCAGCCCATCACGGTGAGCGCCTTCTGGCTCGCTGGCAACAGCCCCTGCTTCTGCATCGCGACCGCAGTGCCGAAGCGGCTGTGGGTATGAATGATGCACTGCGCGCGCGGCACTGCCATGTGGATGGCGCCGTGAATCACGAAGCCCGCAGGATTGGCGGGGTAGTCGCTCTCACCGAGCACCTTGCCGTCCTGGTCAACCTTGATCAGCGATGACGCGGTGATTTCGTCAAACAGCATGCCGAAGGGGTTGAGCAGGAAGTGATGCTCCGGTCCCGGTACGCGCGCCGAAAAATGGGTGTTGTTAAGGTCGGTCCAGCCGTAGATCGCGGCGAGGCGGTAGGCAGCAGCAAGGTCGATGCGCAGTTGCCATTCTGCGACGCTCATGCCGGCCGGTACGCCAGCGCCAGACTCGCTTTTGTGAACAGCTGACAGGTGTGAGGCCATCGTGCATTCCTTTAAGAGGCGTGTCGCCGGCGGGGCCAGGGTGCGCACGCATGTTGATGATTTTCCCGGGTGCCCAGTGGTCACGGTGAGTGTCCGCCGGGCCGCGTTGTGTCCGCCACTCTTATGTCCGGTGCTTATATCCGGTGAGGCAAAAACGAGTGTAGCATTTGCCTCCATATCAATAACAGACAACAACGGAGACTCCATGCCCAGCGCCCGGATTTCAGTATTTTTCCTGCTCCTGCTGCAAGCCTTGCTGGCCGCGCCGGCGCACGCGCAGGCCTATCCCAACCGAACCGTGCGCATGGTTGTCCCGTTCCCGGCCGGACAGGCGACCGACATTGTTGCGCGCATGCTGGCGGAGCGCCTCACGACGGTGTGGGGGCAGCCGGTGATTGTCGACAACCGCGGCGGTGGCGGAGGTGTGCCGGGCATGATCGCCGGGCGCGATGCGCCGGCCGACGGCTATACGATTACCCTTGGCACCAGCGGTACCATCGGCGTTAACCCCAGTCTTTATCCGAAGCTGCCTTACGACCCGCACCGGGACTTCGCCATGGTGGGCGGCATGATGACCGTGCCCCTCATGCTGGTGGCACACCCGAGTTTTCCGTTTGGCACGCTCAAGGATCTGGTCGATGGTGCAAAGAAGGCACCGGGCACCATCAATTGGGCATTTCCGGGCACTGGCACGGCGCAACATCTGACGGGCGAACTCTTCAAGTCGCGTGCGGGTGTCGACCTGGTCGGCGTGCCCTACAAGGGCAGCGGCCCGGCCATGACCGATCTGCTGGGCGGACAGGTGACGTTGATGCTTGACAGCCTTGCTTCTGCACTGCCCCACCTCAAGGCCGGCAAGCTCAAGGCCATTGCGATGACCAGTGCGGCGCGTGTACCGCAGTTGCCCGATGTGCCGACGGTTGCGGAATCCGGCTTCACGGGATTCGAAGGTGTGGGGTGGGGCGGCCTGGTGATGCCGATTGCGACGCCGCGCGACATCGTCGAGAAAATCAGCGCCGACGTGCGCCGCATTCTGCAAGACCCGGCGATGCAGGCGCGCATTGCCGACCGCGGTGCGGTCGCCGACACGCGCAACAGCGCGGAGTTCGCGGCCTTCGTGAAGGCGGAAAACATCAAGTGGGCCGAGATTGTGAAGCTGGCCAAAATCCAAGTCGAGTGAAAAGGAGCGTACACCATGAAGACGGTACAAATGACCGCCGCCGAAGTCGCGCAGCGCACCGCGCGTTTTGACAAACTGCAAGCCATGTCCACCCTCAAGGACAATCCGGTGGTATCGCAGGAGGCGCGCGATGTGTTTCTGGCGCGCAAGATCATGCCGATCCTGCTCGAGCAAACGCAGAATGCGTTCGGCAGCGTGGCCGCGATTTATGGCGCGGCCGGTTTGACGATGAATATTTCGGTCTGCCCGCCGGGGCAGGGGCCCGGCTTGCATGCTCACCACAAAACGTTCGAGACCTTCTTTGTTCTCGAAGGCTCGTTCGAGTTTTCGGTCAACGACGATGGCGGCGAGAAAGTGATTCTCAACCAGTGGGATACGCTCTCGGTGCCGCCCGGCGTGTGCCGCGGCTTTCGCAACATCGCCGCCACCGACAGCAAGCTGCTCACCGTGATCACCGGGGGCGTGCATGACCGCAACGACATCAGTCTGCCGCCGTCGATCGGCGCGCGCCTCGATGCCTACGGCCCTGGCGTGCTTGATGAGGTCAAGAAGATCGGTCTCACTTTTGATGCGGGCGTTGAAACGGCCAAAGCGTGAGTGACGCGGCCGCTGCGCTGTTCGATTTACGCAGTATCGAACAATGCGCCGCTGCACTGGCGAACAAGGATCAACCGCAGGCCACGCTGGCGGTGATCCACCGTCTTGGTATGACGCTGCCGGGCCATTGCCTGTTCAGCGTCAATGCATTCCGCGCGGAGTCGATGGAAGTCGAGCGGCTTTACAGCAGCAACGTGCAGGCCTATCCGGTGGGTGGCCGCAAGCAGAAGAAAGCCACGGCATGGGGCCAGCAGGTGTTGCTTGACCGTCAATTGTTTGTGGGCGAGGGAGACGCTGCCATCCGCGCTTCTTTCAACGACCACGAGTTGATGCACAGCCTGGGCGTGCATTCGATCATCAATGTGCCGGTGGTGTGGCGCGACACCTGTCTTGGTGTGCTCAATTTTGCCTGTCCGGTGACACACATCGACGCGCCGCAGATTGCAGCGGCGCGCTGGTTCGGCTTGATGGCGGTGTCGGCGTTTGCCTGCTGCGCCTATTCCGCCTGCGCGGCAGACCTTACAAACTGATCTGACACGCTGACCTTACAAGCCGATTTGCCGATCGGGACTGTAGGTCGCTTGATACGCGGCGGGCGGACACTGGAGCATCAGCACT